>QHXA01000103.1:0-9717 GCA_003222755.1 Acidobacteriota bacterium | reverse complement strand
GGAGGCTGGCTGCGCGTGATCGTCCGGAGCTGAGGGCCGCTGACGAGGATCTTGGCCACATCTTGCGCCGGCACGCCCGATTGCTTGGCGGTTCTGATAGCTGCTTCCACGGCAGGATGAAACGCGTGAGCGCCGGGCACAAGCTTGATCGCCATGTGCGTGACAATGTCCCACTCCTTACCGAGATCGTGGGTCAGCTTTGCAGTATCCGCCTTACCGCCGCTGAAGACCGCCAGAAAACCGCGTGCCGCTTCCAGCATATCTTCGTTGACGGTATAACCGCGACCGGCAGCCAGTGCGGCATTGACGGCGCAAAGCGCCGCGTTACCGGCCTGGTACTCGCGGGCCCAGCTATTTGTCCCGATCCCAAGGCCGCCCATCGTGGTTGCGGTCAGTCCAATCGCATAGGCCATCTGCTCGTCCGTGAGTTTGAGGAGCCTGGCTGCAGCAACGGCTCCACCAAATGCGACGATCACGGACGCGTGGAAGCCCTGCCTGTCGCCACCGAGTGCCTCGCCAATCCGGCCTGCGGCTTCGTAACCTGTCACGATGGCCGCAAGTATATCTTCGCCTGTGGCGCGGGTGCGCTCGCCAATTGCTATGCAGGTCGAGGCCAGAGTTGTGCCTGTGTGAGCAACGTTGCGCAGATCGCTGTCGTCCGAGGCGGCGGCATCGCTGAGCATGGCGTTGACTCGCGCGACTTCATTTATGGGCAACTTCGCACCGTCGAACCAGACCGTAGATTCCGGCTTGCCACCTTGCTCCTTCGCGAGTTCACGGACAATACGGGCCGAGTCGATGCGTGAGCCCGAGGCAGCGCTCGCCAATGTGCTGGCGATGATCATCTTGGCGTGCTCGATCGTTCTCGATGGGAGGTCATCGAGTCGAGTTCGATTCAGAAATTGCGCTAGCCGGAGCGCGAGATTGGGCGAGTTCGTGCGTTTCGCATCGTCCTGCGGCGTCTCTACAGCAAAGGTGTTGACAGGCCACATACCCTCGACGCTGATCACACCTGCCGTCGCGAACGCAATTTGCATCAGGTCTCGACGCGTCATGATTGATGAATCTCCAGCTAAAGCCGGCGCCGCGCACCGCGGAGCGGTGCTGGGAAATTAGCCAGGGGTACGTTTTTTGCGTACCCCTGGAATACTTCGACAACTCTGGAATCCGCATCCTGAAAGGGTGTCGCAGACTCCTCGCACCGCTCCGCGGTGCCCGCTGAATGACCTACTCCGGCAGCTTGAAGACCAGAAACTCGCCCGAGTACGCGCCGCCACTGACGGCCACAAGAATGTATTGTTTGCCATCAACCATGTAAGTCATCGGTGACCCGCTCTGTTGCGCCGGCATCCACACAGCGCCGACTTGTTCGCCGGTCTTTTTGTCGTACGCACGAAGCATGGCGCCCCGCGGTCTTCCCGGCGGTGCCGTGATCTGAGAATCGCCCATGACGACCAATGTCTTCGTTACCATCAAACCTACGCCCGAGGTACCGGGCTGACCGGTCTTCGGAATGTTGATGCCCTTGAGCGCTGGATGATTGCGGATTGCATCAGGCGTATCGCCATGCGCGACGCGCCACATGATTTCTCCGCGATCGAGATTGATCGCCGCCAGTGTGCCATACGGCGGTTTCACAATCGGCAGTCCCTGAACATTCAGACCGGCGGTAGTGCGCGCAGGTGCGGGCTCTGCGGCCGTATTACCCGCCGGCGCATTGGCGGCGGGTGGTGGAGGTGTGTTCTCCGGTCTCTGAGATCGTCCCGCATCGGCCGCGCAACAGTCGCCCGGCCCGAGCACAACCCGGAACTGTTCTCCGCCGATGCCTTCCACATACCGGATATCGGAAAACCCTTGCGGCGGTGGAACGAGCGACCTCGCCGCAACCAGATTCGATGCTTGTGCAAACACTGTGTGCGTTTCGGGATCGTATGCCGAGCCCGGCCAGTTCGTGGCAGTACCGGCTCCAACGGCGCCAAGCAGGCCATTCACACTGCCTAGTATTGGAGGAGTGAATGGGGACGTGCCGACCTTATAACGTTCGAGGACCTGAAGCGCTTGCTCCCGCAGCGCGGGCGTGAAGTCGATCAAATCGTCGGGAACTTTGAGGAATTGCCGGGAATAGGCCGGCGGCTTCGTCGGATGAGGCTGCGTCGGTGATGTCTTCTCGCTTGGAACATCCGATTGAGGTACGGGTCGTTCTTCGATCGGCCATACGGGCTGCCCAGTGACTCGATCGAAAACGTACAACCAACCGATTTTGTGGGGCAGTGCAACGGCTTTGATTGCGCGGCCGTCGACATTGATATCGGCCAACATCGCCGCTGAAGAATTATCAAAGTTCCAAATGGGATGGTGAACCAACTGGTAATGCCACTTCCGCTGGCCTGTCTTCAGATCAACGGCAACAAGGCTCTCTGCAAACAGATTGTTTCCGGGCCGGTGTCCACCAAAGTAGTCAGAAGTAGGCGTTTCGACTGGCAGATAAACCAATCCGAGTTCTTCGTCGACGGTGATTTGAGTCCACACCCCGGTATTGCCGTTGATCGTCCAGGAACCATTCTCCCAAGTCTCATTGCCAAACTCGCCTGGGCCGGGCATCGTGTTGAATCGCCACAGTTGCTTACCAGTCCGTACATCAAAGGCCCGCACGAGACCTTTCGTGTTGTTATGTGTCTTGACGGTTGCACCTTCTCTCATGGCAGAGCCGACGATGGCAACGTCCTTAACAACAACCGGTGTCGAGTGAACGCCGATTTCACCAGTTTCTAAATCAATCTGTTCGTTGGCTCCTTTGACCGCGCCGACCTTCAGGTCCACGATGCCGTCCTTGCCGAACGAGTTAATCATCGCGCCATTCTTCGCATTAAGTGCGACGAGCCGGTAACCTGTCGTCACATACAACACACGCTCGTCGCCTTTGCCATCGGTCCAGTACGCCACGCCGCGTCCGGACAACTGGCGGGGCGCATTCGCAGCGCGCTTGCCCTCGCGAAGGCTATGTGCCCAGATCAGCTCACCGGTTTTCGCATCGAGCGCGATAACCGATCGCCGCGTGCCGCCGGTCGTGTACAGGACGCCTTTCACCATTAGCGGCGTTGCTTCCAACTTGTATTCGGGAAACGGACCAAGGCTATCGGTCTTGAAACGCCAGGCAATTTCCAGCTTGTTGAAGTTTGAGGCGTTGATTTGATCCAGTGGCGAGTACCGCGTGCCTTTCAGGTCGGCCGTGTAATGCGGCCATTCACCATTTGCCGTGCTGGGTTGCACGGTCTGGCTTGACGCACCAACGGTGAACCATAACAACACCAAGGCCGACGATACCAACACCAAGAGCAGTTTATAGGCTTTTCGCGACATGGTTTGCTCTCCGTAAGTTTGTGTTAAACGTAAAGTGAGCTAACCATACGCCACAAACATGTGAGGTGTAAATAGTAAGCACTCGGTTCTTAACATTGACAACGGGCCGCTCCACATCTACGATCAGGACAATCAATTTTCGCAACGAGTTTTCTCCGGGAGGTTCGAGATGAGAACCCTTTTCCTGCCTCTGCTGATTGCATTGATCGTAGCGACGGCGAGTCTGACGCTCGGCGCGCAGTCGTCCACCAACACGGCGGCACAACAGGTCACGTTCACTAAAGATGTGGCGCCTATTCTCCAGAATAAATGTCAGGTCTGTCATCGGCCGGGAACGTTTGCGCCAATGTCGTTGTTGACGTATGAAGAGGCACGACCGTGGGCCAAGGCGATGAAGGAGAAGGTCCTCGCTCGGGAGATGCCGCCCTGGCACATCGATAAAAACGTGGGAGTGCGCCACTTCAAAAATGACAGGTCTCTCTCCGATTCAGAGATCGCCACAATCGTCAAATGGGTAGACGCCGGCGCGCAGAAAGGCAATCCCGCGGACATGCCGCCCCCGCGTCAGTTCGAGGATCAAGACAAGTGGCACCTTACTCCCGATCTGATCGTGGGAATGCCTAAGGACATCGTCGTGCCGGTGAAAGCGCCCGACCGCTGGGTGGATGTGGTCGTTGACCCAGGTCTCACCGAAGATCGCTACATTCAAGCGATCGAGACCAAACCCACGAAAGGCTTCAAGGTCGTTCACCATGTGGTGACATCCATGAAGCACGATGATGATCCGCCTCCCGATAATCGAGTGACCGCACAAGGAACCTTCCTCAATGAGTACGCGCTCGGAAAAAACGCCGACGTGTTCCCGGAAGGCGCGGGACGATTGATGAAGGCCGGGACCAAAATCAATTTCAACCTCCATCTCCACGCTATCGGTCAGGAAACAGCCGCGAACGTCGCTCTCGCGCTAAAGTTCTATCCGAAGGGGTTCGTGCCCAAGTATGTGGAAATCACCGAGCATGCCGGCGACGCTCCGGATCTTGATATTCCTCCGAATACCAACGACGTTCGATCCGAAGGCTACACGACCCTGACCAAGCCCGCCCGCATACTCTCATTCCAACCGCACATGCACAATCGTGGAAAGGCACAGTGCATGGAGGCGATCTATCCAGGAGGTAGAAAGGTCGAAACTCTGAGCTGCGTGAGTAGTTATCAGTTTGCCTGGCATCTCGTGTATCTCTACGCTGAAGACGAGCAACCCTTGCTGCCGGCCGGGACGCTGTTGCACGTCGTTTCGTGGCACAACAACAGCGCGAATAACAAATTCAATCCCGATCCGGACAACCTCGTCACATTTGGCCAGCGGACTATAGATGACATGGCCTTCGCGTGGGTCAGTTATTACTATTTGTCGGACGAAGAGTACAAACAGCAACTCGAAGAGAGAAAGGCAAAACAGCAGCAACTCGCAGGCACAAACTAAGGCCTGAACGCGACGCGGGCTAAAGCCGCGCGACTACATACTTGGGCCCAAACGTTGTACCGAGTATGTAGTCGCGTGGCTTTAGCCCGCGTTCTGCGGTATTGAGCGAAACTATGAAGATAAGCTTGGTCTTTTTTTTAGCCGTCCTTTTGCTCACTGCTTCGGCACTTGCCGTGGGCGCCCAGATCAAGTACGCCACTGGACAGAATGTCGCTCCGGCATTTGAAGGATGGGAACAGAACCCGGACGGAAGCTACAACCTGGTCTTCGGGTATCTCAACAGAAATTACGAAGAAGAACTCGACATCCCCATCGGTCCGAACAATAACATCGAACCCGGGGGTGATCGAGGTCAGCCGACACATTTCTATCCAAGACGGCAACGATTCGTGTTCAAGGTGACCGTCCCGAAGGATTGGGACAAACAACAGAAGGTCGTCTGGACGCTGACCTCTCACGGGCGAACCGACCAGGCGAAGGGATGGCTCCAACCGGAATGGGAACTGAACGACGAAGTCATCTCAGAGAATAACGGCGGTGGCGTTCTTGAAGAGCACAACGAACCTCCATCCATTACCGGAAGCGCTGCTCAGACTATCACGCTGCCCGATACGGCAACATTGACCGTCACCGCGCAGGATGACGGCATTCCGAAACCTCGTCCCCGCACGACAACTTCCTCAGCGAATCCGGATTCCAATGCCAACGCCGAACCGCCTCGCCGCGATCGAGGCGTGCAGATCAAATGGATTGTGTACCGGGGCGCCGGCAAGGTTCGATTCGATCCGGAGACCAGTACGTATGCTTACGGCAAACCTGTCACGTTGTCGTCGAAAGTGAGTTTCAGCGCGCCGGGTACGTATCTGCTACAAGCGGTCGCCAGTGACGGCCAACTCTCCTCGACACATACTGTGACCGTGACAGTGAACCCCGCGAGCCACTGAACCGCAGCCGTGCTCTATGTGAGTTGGCGACGCGTTCGGTCATCACAAATTGATTCGCCTCGACATTGACCTGGGAACAGCCCAGGATAGACTGCCGGCTCGTCGATAAATTGTGAGATTCAAGTCCTTCGGCAGGTCATGCGAGTCGTCTTAGGAGATACCGTATGTTCCAGACAGATCTTCGGTGGATGGTCGTTTTGGTCTTTTTTTCACTGGCCCTGTGCACTACATCGGAGCTGGCGACGGCACAATCGGCCGCTCCGTTATACCCGGATATCGTCGAGCAGATTTCGCACCTCCAGATTCAGAATGAGCATCAAAGCGAGATGTTGCGGTTCTCAACAACGCATATCAATATCGGTTTTGGACCACTGCAGGTTCGCGGCGGCGGGCAGGTCGCACCGTGCGTGATCGACGGCATTGCTTACGCCCAGTGCACGTATGCGACGCAGGAAGTCTTGGATGTCAACGGAAACATTGTCTATTCTCAGCCTTCCGGAGTCTCGTTCTTTCATCCGCAGCACAACCACTGGCACCAGAGTGCCGTAGCGCGATTCGAGGTGCGCAGCCAGACACTCGATGGGCCGCTGGTCAACAACGGCCTAAAGATTACATTCTGCCTCGTCGATACGGATCAGACCGATCTCGTCACGCAGGGAAGCAGCCGTTATTATTTCGACTGCAATGCGGAGTTACAAGGCATCTCCGTAGGACGGGGAGACGATTACCATCAGTCTACTCCACTTCAGGAGTTGAATATTACCGGGGCACCGGAAGGTGTCTACTATCTGACCCACTTGGCCGATCCCGAAAACCACTGGAAGGAGCGACGAGTCGAACAACTTTGCGTGGGTTAAATTCTACTTGCAACGCCAAGGTGCAAATCCGAAGATCGTAATCTTGGATGTGTCAAGCTGCGTCAGCTATGCGTGCGGAAGCAAATCGAATCCGTGACGACTTTTGAAGATTGTCGAAAACACTCCGACGCCTGCGCATAGAGACAGACAATCTCACGATCAGCGACCGCATTATTCACGTCCACTTCTTCACCAATTGATGCACAAAGCTGAGGGAAGGTTTTGAAGGTGTTCCCATTGCGCGAATCAAATCGCACTTGCCGGAAACGCCTTTCAATATCGAAGGCGGACGCTTACAGGCCGATGATCGCTGGGACGATCTTCGCGATGTGCGCCGCCGTTCACCACCTGGGCGGAATACTCGTTGTGGTGCACGGCGCCAGACTCGGGCACCTTCCGAAGGCCGCCGGCGCTCAGACCGGGCGATAGCAAGATATGGTCGAGAAGCATGTGCTTGTTATCGATTCCCTCGACGAAGTCGTCGAATATGGCCGTGTAGCGTTCGTTCTCTGGCAGGTCATGCTGCGCGTGATGGAAGGTCCACTCCGGTCTAAACTGGGATCCGAATAAGATGTCGACCACATTGTGCGTCAGGAAATTCTTCTCGAAATAATCGAGGCCGGGGCCATCGTTCATGTCGCCGAGGACGATGACATTTGCGCCCGAGGTGCGCGCCAACACCGCGTCGATATAGGATCGAATGCGCATCGCTTCGGCTGAGATGCGCCTGCGGTCTTTGAGCGCCGTCACGATGTAATTCTGGTGTTGCTGCGGGTTGTTCCACATCTCTTTGCCGTTATTGATGAAATTCGATTTCGTGTGGGCAACGATGAGCTGGAGCTGCCGCTGGCCGAACGCAAGATTCACAACGAGAGGAGTTCGAGTAAATCTGTACTCCTCCAGTATGGCATCGCCGTCCACATCGCTCAGCCATGGATCAATCAGATCGACGATATCACCGTGAGGCGCGAGCCCTGCCCCAGTGACCGAAGCTGGTTTGTAAAGCACTCCCAGTTTTTGAGCCCCACCGGAGTCGCCGAGCAGGACTCTATAAAGCGGCTGTCCAACATCGTTCGCAAGATATTTCGCAACAAAAAGTTCGAGCTCGGACTGCCGGCTCGGCCCTTCCTGAATAGCGAGGATGTCAGGATCGACCGCACGGATCACCGCGGCGGTTCGCTTGGCCGTAACGTCTGTGTCGTTGAGATGAGAACTGTCGCGGTCACGGAACTGAGGCTTGAATGCCGCGGGCTCCGAGTCTGACGTGAACCAGTCGTTCATCCATTCGACATTGAAACTGCAGATGCGTATTTCGGGCATGACAGTTCTTCCGTCACTCTGTAGGGCGGTCATAGACCGCCCCTACAGTATTTGGATCACCATATTTTCACGAATGCGTGTTTCCCGCCGTGCTACCGGCCGCCCTCGCGCGGGGCGGGCTTTGACAAATACTCTTTCGACTGTGCCTCACTCCTCACCGGCGTCACCTTATCCGGATCGATGCGGACCATCAGGTAGGTGATGTGATCGTCGATCTTCGTGAACCAGTGTCCCGTGCCCGCAGGAATGACGACAACGTCTCCAGCCTTGATGTTGTAGGCCACGCCGTTCTTAATGTCCGATCCGTTGTTGCCCGGGCCGTTGAACTCGACAACCGTCCGAAGCGTCGAGGGACGCCGCTGCCGGTTGACAATATCTGGACCGAGAACAAGTGTGGCCGACCCATCGATGATGTGGTAGACCTCGCTGACCTGGTCATGTTCGGCGACCGAATCGGCGCCGGGTTTGTCCAGTTTCCCGCGGTAGACCATGCCAATGCCGATGTGCGCCTTTCCGATGTCGATGTCTCTGACTTGCTGATCGACCAGCTTCTCGGCGATGGCCTTTTTGGTATAGGCGCCAAGTTCGGACAGCGGGATATATGTCCCCGGACACATGTTGCAGGTTGGTTGTGGATCAGTGGGATTGATTTTTCCCTGTGCCATCAGCGGAGCGGCGAAGCAGCCCGCGGCCGCCAGTACCAGTAGAAGTTTTTTCATATGAACCTCGTGTTTGGTGTCGACATTGATTTGGAATCTAGTCGGATTCAGCCGTCTGTTTATCGTCCCCTCTAAACGGTTGTCAAGGAGTTCTATCGGTGATAGGAAAATTGTCATGATCAGGACAAAACTCATTCCGATTCTTTTGATTGTTTTCAGCGTTTCCCTGCTCGCCGAACGTACGCAGCTGCGGCCTGGCCGAAACATCTATAGTCCACAGCAAGACGTTGACTTGGGAAGAGAGGTCGCAAAAGATGCCGAACGTCAGCTCGAGCTGATCAACATCGCCAATGCCAACGCGTATATCAGCGCGCTCGGCCAGCAGTTGGTCTCGAAAGCGCCGAACGAATATAAGTTTCCGTTTTACTTCAAAATTGTGAACGACCGCTCCGTTAATGCCTTTGCGCTTCCTGGCGGCCCCGTCTACATCCATCGCGGAGCAATCGAAGCTGCCGACAACGAAGCTCAGCTCGCCGGCGTTATGGGTCACGAAATCGGACATGTAATTTTGAGACACGGCACCAACCAGGCGACGAAAGCTCAACTCGGCCAGGGCGCGCTCGGCATTCTAGGCGCAGTGCTGGGCAATAGCAGCGCCGGACAAATTGCCGCAGCAGGCGGAGGCTTTCTCGCGAATTCGGTCTTGCTGAAGTATTCACGTGACGCGGAGTCGCAATCGGACTTGATCGGAACGCAGATTCTCTATGATCTTGGCTACGATCCAAAAGCCATGGCGGAATTTTTCGACAAGCTTGCTAAGGAGCACAAAGGGACAAAAACCGAAGAGTTCTTCAGCAACCATCCGATACCGGAGAATCGAGTCACCAAAGTCAACGCGGAGATCCGGAAACTCGGACCAGTTCCGGCCGCGCCTCGAAAGGACTCACCCGATTTCCAGGAAGTGAAGAGGACCATGTTGTCTCTGCCGGAACCGGTAAAAGCGAATCCAAAAGCTGCGCCACGCAATACGAAGGACCGGAAATGAGATCCGCCTTCACTTCAACCTGACTTCCTCGGGTGTAACCATGTTTATA
>QHXA01000746.1 GCA_003222755.1 Acidobacteriota bacterium | reverse complement strand
GAGGCCTTGAAAGTTCAAGTCCCCCTCCGGCATTTCCAAATTACTGATCCGATTTTGACCGCGACTGCGTGTTTCAGTTTCGTGTCTGGAGCACGGTACAGCTCGCCCCATCCCGCCTTTGCCGCGAGCATGCTGTCACCTCATATGAGGCGAGGTTTTGCCCAATTGTGATTACCATGAAAGTGGCACGATTGGGTGTCTTCTTCTCATCTGACGCAGACTGACTTTCGACCCCACACCTGATTTTTCTGCAAAGCCGTGTCCCTGTGCCTCCCTGGTGCTGCGTTTCATTGAAAACTGTGTAGCCTTTTGGTCGTTGTTCCGCTTGCGAACCTGTGTTAGAAGATTGGCTCCAATCTGCCTGGACAACTGATTCGTTTTGCCGCGCGTGGTTTCGTTGAAGGTGTTGCGGATTCAACCGAGCAGGAGGAAATGCATACGAGCTTTACCAAATGCGTCCTTGTATTAGTGGCTGTCATCGGGACGACAAGTCTCGTTCTGGCGCAGCGAACGACTGCCACGTTCGCTGGAATAGTTACAGATCAGAGCAGTGCGGTATTGCCCGGAGCAAGCGTGCAGCTGATCAATGAGGGAACGAATGCCGTCACAGAGAAGGTGACCGGTGAAACAGGCGAGTTCCTGTTCGATTATGTCCCTGTGGGCACCTACACGTTGAAAATCTCGTTGCCGGGTTTCAGAACGTACGAAAGCAGGTCCATTCCGCTCGGCGCGGCGCAGAGCATACGGCGAACGTATGCGCTGGAGGTCGGCGCGATTACGGACAACGTCACAGTCACTGGGGAAGCCCCGCTCGTCAACACACTTTCTCCCGAGCAGCGGGTCGGTATGGACACGCTCGAAGTCAGAACAATGCCCATGATCAATCGCGACATCACGAGCATTCTCAATATCGGCACCGGCTTGACGACACGGGCATCTGCGGAGGGCACCGCGGCTTCAAAATTCCGGCTGAACGGATTGGGCAGCACGGCTATGGCGGTCACGGCGAACGGAACTGACGCCAACGGCAATCCGGGCTCGCCCACCGTATCGGGATATTACGGGTACACGAAGATCAACGTCATGAGTTCGGAAGCCGTCGGGGAGATGCAGGTTGTCAAGGGCGTCACTCCCGCGGAATATGGAATGGCGATGGGCGGACAGATGAGTGTCATCACGAAGTCCGGCACGAATTCGTGGCATGGCAGCTTGTTCCACCGCTATGAAGGCTCCGTATTATCCGCACGACCGCAGTTTCTAAGCAGAGAGAACAACTCGGTGTGGAACCAGTTCGGCGGATCGCTCGGAGGACCGCTCAAGACGAATAAAGCGTTCTTCTTTTTCGCTTACGAAGGGTACCGGCAGCGCGGTGTCGTTGCGATGAACGCCAGCGTGCCCACACAGCGTTTTCGAGACATTCTGACCACGTCGCTGCCCTTCAAAGAAACGCAGACGTGGCTGAAGTATTATCCGCCGCCCAACCAGCCCTTGACGGCATCGGATGCGCTGCTCGGCATCTGGATCGGTCCGGGAGCGAAATCGGCAAACGACGATCACGTCGACGCGAAAATCGACTACCTCGTCGGTGGGGGCAATCTCTCGATGACGCTCGCCGCGTCGCATCCGGACCTTTCGGTGCCGGTCGACCTGCCGACGAATCCAAGAATCTTCACCAGCAAGTGGCGGCGCATGAGCGTGAATTACGTGCTCGGGCGAGGTCCGTGGACGTTCTCGTCCCGCGCCGGATACAACATCGCGCGGCTGTGGCGAGTTCAGGACTGGTGGTATCAAAACGATCCCAACCGGGCTCCACTCATTAACGGGATGCGCAACATCAAGTACATCTCATATCCGGGCCTGACCGCCGTGCGCGGGGAAAGCCATGTGCGCAGCCGGCATCCCACCTACATGGCGGAACAGCACGTGGGTTACATGCGCGGGACTCACGCATTCAAGTTCGGCGGCATGCTCTATCTGCCGTCGGGAGGAAACCCCGACACGGATGCGGGGAACGTGGCTTATCAGACTCTCACGGATGTCATGAACAACACGCCGAGCGGCATCAGCTTCGACTCCGGCAGGGCCGACCATACGTGGCGCTTCGTCAACTTCGGCTTCTTTGCTCAAGACGACTGGCGCGTCAATCGCAGGCTGGTCCTGAACCTGGGGGTTCGCTACGATCGGTTTGGCCACTTCGTCGCGAAGGCGCTTCACCCGCAGAATCCATACGAGACTATCGGTGTCTTTAACCTCGACGGATTCTGCGGATGCCCGGACTTCGTTTGGAAAGGCGGTTTACGTCCGACGGACAATCCATTCAATAACGACGATTTCAGCATGGCCCCGCGCTTCGGTTTTGCCTACACGCTAGCTCCGGCGATTTTGTGTTGCGCGGCGGTTACGGAATCAACTTCCAGGGATATGATGCCCAGACTTTTGAAGATCGGCTGGGACGATCCGCCACGATTCCAAACAACCGACCCGTCAGCCGAGTGGAAGCCGCGCAGTTGGGGTGGAAGTTCCCGATCTATCAGGAAGACATGCTGCTGCATTTCGCCTCTCTTTCCAATATCAGCGTCGGCGCCCTCATCGACCCCAACTTGAAGCCGGCATATGCGATGAACTACACGTTGGGATTCCAGAAAGCGCTAACCTCCACGCTGATGCTCGATACGGCATATGTCGGCACTCGCGGAGTGAAATTTCCGATGGGCCGCACTTACAACCAGGTAGACCGGCTCACCGGCATTCGGCCGAACCCCGCGATGGGTGAGGGAGCTTACACAGATAATAGTCAGGAAACCGTGTTCCACTCCTGGCAGACGTCGCTGCGGCAGCGGTTTTCGCGTGGATTGCTCTTCGGCGCCAACTATACCTGGGGTAAAGCGCTCTCCTACACGGGTGGCGGAACAGCCCTGGTCGCGGGCGGCGACACGGCAGGCGGCATCGAGGACTTCTTTAACGTGAAGATCGAACGCAGCCTTTCTGCGGGCGATGTCGCACATGACTTTTCGATGGACGTGTTGTACGAAATCCCGTCGCCCTTCCGGAATTCGGCAATTGCCAAGCAGGTTCTCGGCGGATGGCAGATCGCAGGAATCGTTAAGGCCACGACCGGAGAACCCCTGAAAGTCACGCAGACCGGCGGACGTCCCGATCTGATCGATATCGAAGGCGCCGTGAACAAGAACTGCTGCGGCTTCGGAAACCTGCAGTATCTGAATCGAGCGGCTTTCGTGCAGTTACCCGTCGTTACGGCTTCCGGCCGCACTGCCCGGCGGGGACACGAGAGCAATTCGCCGCTGCGAATGCCCGGATATTCCAACTTGAACCTTTCCCTCGGTAAGAACTTCTCCCTGGGCGAAGGCCGAACGCTCGAGTTCAAAGCCGACATGCAGAACGCTTTGAACCAGACGCAATACTCG
>QHXA01000762.1 GCA_003222755.1 Acidobacteriota bacterium | reverse complement strand
CTGCGGCGAAACGCATGGTGATTCTCCGCCGCGCCGACCACATGCACTTCATGGATAACGTCGAGCAACTGCACGAAGCGGTCCGGACCTCGCCGCCTTGGATTCCAGAATTGGATTACGTGCAAGAGGAAATGCGTCCGATTGCCGAACTCTGCACCGGCGAACAGTCCCACTTGTTCGTCAGAGGACTCACGCTCGCACATTTTGATGCCGTGCTGAAGCAAAATGACGAAGCCCGCCAATTCCTCGCCGGCAACATCCAGGCCGAACTCGCGTCCCACGGTGTAGAGGCTTTCGTTCATGCGGCTGCGTAGACGCGCTTCCCCGATCTCTGTGTTCGCTAACGTGCAACGCCGAAGTGTTTAGCAGTTCCGTCCGCTACGTGGATCGTTGCCAAGAGAGTAAAAGCGCTGTGAGGTTAATCGGAGTGAGCGTCTGGTTTTCAAAATACCAGTCAAGCAGCCTCATGGAAATCGTGGGCGGGCCGCGCACCAATGAATCGATCGTGCTGATCGCATGCGCAACCACGACCTTCTTTCCTTTGTGGTCTGGGGATCACACCAACCAAAAACGGCCCGATCATCAGGCAATTCCTAATCAGCATTGCGCGCAAAATGACCCTATTCCACAGTAAGCGTGTGTCGAGATGGAATTCGATTGCAAGGAAGCGCAACGTGAAACGAACTGCAACCGCCCTTCTACTGGCCGCACTCATTACACCGGCAGTTTACGCTGAAGATAAACTCTTCTGGACTCTCGCTGTCGGCACTCAAGTGGCAACAATCTATGACCTGCAAAGTACTCGCAGCGTGTTTCGGCGATGCCCGTCCTGCTATGAAGCAAATCCGATCATGAGACCATTCGCGCCTTCACCCCCTGCAGCTTTCGGTGCAGCTCTCAGCTTGAGCGGTGTGAGTGTTTACGGATCGTATCAGCTGAAAAAGAGAGGCATCCGATGGTGGTGGGTTCCACTGGCCGCACCGATTGCAGCTCATACTGCGGCAGGTCTGAGTAACCGGCGGATTCGATAATGACGAGGTTGTGCCTTTTTTGTGGCTGATCTCTTATGGTTGGGCGAGAGGAGTCGGCTGCAGCCGTTGTGAATCACGTTCGTTTTCTTCGCAAACGTATTCGAGAATACGCGTATTCTTCAGCAGTTTTAAATCAAGATCGAATGTCCATGGTCTGGTGAAGAATACGGGATCATCGTACGTGACTGAATAATGAATCCTGTCAGGTCCGGTTTTGCGGAATCGCTCGGTCAGGTGCAGCTTGTCACTATGTTCGAGTCCATTGCTGTCAAGCCACGTGCGGTCATTGATGCCGACGGTATCCACGACCAGAGTGTCGCCTTCCCAGTGCCCGATCGAATGGCCCATGAAAGCCGGGTACTCGTTGATATCTTCAGGATGTTTCGTTCCGTCGGTGTAAATCAATCGATAGATGAAGTGATTCTCGAACAGGACCGTACAGTTCCGGCGCTTTGCACGATCTGAAAAGGAGAAGGGCCGGTAATGGCACGTGAAGGACCCGGCGGTAGACAGAAACCGTTAGGGTTTTTCGCCATATCAACGCTCTTATATCGCTGGGCGCCATACGCTGTGAACGGCACTTCTTTGCCCTGAGCCTTCATGGCCTGGACTAAGTTCGCACTGTTCGCAACGCCGTCCCATAGCCCGTTTAGATCCGGAACGCTGGATTGAGCAAGCAAGGGCGTCGCGCTGGTCAAACTGATCAGTAATAAAAAAATCTTAGATCTGAGGATGTGTGGAAGGTACACAATCACTCGGGAATTGAAAAGCAATTTTCCTCATATCCTATGGCAGACAATGCACCTTACGTGGATAAGTGCCGCTTCATTCTGGGATGCGGTGTGCGAGGAATCCTCGCACACTTCCGGCGTGCCTGCGCGGGCTTTAGCCGGGCTAAAGCCCGGCTAAAGCCCGCGACTACATGCTTCGTCGATCCAACAGCCGCAACATGCGCATCGTTCAGTAAGCCATCGCGTAACAATCGCGGCGCGGATCGGCTCCAGCGATTCGATTGTTGGTGCCGGGATCCAAAATGACCGCCGTCGCGCAGCTGGAGATACTGTTTGCGCGAATTTTAGTGACGTCGTGGCCGCGAGCCTGCAGTTCCTTGAAAACTTCATCCGAAATGGGTGCTTCGATGTTCAGTTTGTTGAACCCGGCGGTATGCGGCCAGAACGAACCGTAGAAATGCAGCGTTTGGACGCGGGGCCATTCGAATGCTTGATGTAAATTCGGATACCAATCGTTCCAAAACTCCACGACATTGAGAAAAGCCTGAAGTATTGTTTGGTCCTGATTGTCGCCGCCCGGAGTTCCCAATGCGATGAACGGCCATGAACGGCTGGCCATCTTTCAAGACAATCGATGGCGTTAAGGTGTAGCGCGGGCGCGAGCGGGGCCGCAGCTGTGCGGCGCGTGTCGCATCGAGCCAGAATTGTTCGCCTCGCACGCTCATTCCTATACCCGTATTCCCAAGAATGACGGCGCCTCCGATCCAACCGCCGCTCGGCGTGCTGTCAAATACATTGCCGGCCTTGTCGATAATTGCGATATGAGTCGTGTCTTTGATTGTGCCCCGAATCGGTTCAGCATTCGGCGCGGGCTGCCCGGGCTTTGCAGCCTCGGTGATGTTTGCAACCCAGTACTTCCACTCTTTCACCTTGGAATCGAAGGGGAGCGGATTTCCGGCAATGAAGGATCGCGATGCTCGCTTGGCATTGATCAATGCGGCTCGCTGCTTCGCGTACTCTTTCGACAACAAACCTTCAGCGGGCGTTTGCACGAATGCCGGATCGCCATAGTAGCTGTCTCGATCTGCGTACGCAAGCTTCAGCGCTTCGATAACGGTGTGGATGTAGTCGGCACTGTTCCGCTTCATCGACTTCAAATCGAATTGCTCCAGAATATTCAATGCTTCGAGAAGCGTCGGACCCTGACTTCCGAACGAGTGTTTATAGACCTGATACCCACGATAATTGGTCGTCGCCGGCTCTTCGATCCTCGCGAAAAACTCCGCGAAGTCGTCGAGTTCGAAAGGTGCCTGGTGCTGTTTGAGAAATCGGACCATCTCTCCGGCGATGTCGCCTTTGTAGAAGCGATCGCGAGCAGCGGCGATGGCGGCAGTTCGGCCCTTTGCTCCGGCAGCACGTTCGGCCGACCATGAGGGTTAGCGTGTGCGCGAGCGTCGGCAGCTTGACAGTTTCGCCAGGTTTGTACATCGAGCCGTCCGGCTTCAACCAATAATGTTGGTTTTCGGGCCAGTTCTGGAAAAATTTGAGATTGCCTTCGATGGCCGTGGCCGTGCGCGGTCTCAGCGGAAAGCCGTTACTGGCGTAATCGATGGCTCGCGCGGAAACCTGCTC
The DNA here is from genome assembly GCA_003222755.1 of Acidobacteriota bacterium. Taxonomy (GTDB): domain Bacteria; phylum Acidobacteriota; class Terriglobia; order 20CM-2-55-15; family 20CM-2-55-15; genus 20CM-2-55-15. Next base: position 1,010 of record QHXA01000762.1, on the reverse strand, counting down.
GAAGCTCATCGTGCCCCATTTTTCAAGAACCGTCAGAGCGGCATGAATCGTTCCAGGGACAACGGCAGGATCGAGACCTTCGCCGTCGAGCGTTTTGCCGCGTGACTTGTACCATTCGATGGTCGCGCCCTTCGGCGCCCAGCCTTGTCCGACGATCGATGTGACCTTGCCTTCGCTGCGGGGATAAACAAGGACAAGGCCCTCACCGCCAAGACTGTAGAGATCCTGCTCGACGACGCCGCCGGCAAGGAGCGCTGCCACGCCCGCATCAAATGCATTGCCGCCTTTCGTGAGAATCTCGAATGCGGCGGCAGTCGTCAGCGGGTGACCTGCAGAGACTGCACCGTTACGTCCCATGACCGGCGGCCGCTCCGCTGCATGTGTCGCACTGACGATCAGGACAGCCAAAAGCAACGCAACCGCTGGAATTTTTGAAATGCTCATACGCTCCTCATGTGCCCTGTTGGACATCTCGCACCGCTCCGCGGTGCCGTTATCGCGAGCCCGCCGCGGCCTTCTCCTCCGCGCGAGCCCCGGCGAGGACGTTTAACAAACTGTAGTTCCCTTCGTTACACGCATACTCGAACATCGGATTCGGGCTCTTCGTCATCGGGATCTCGGCTGTCCACGATCGTGTAAACGCTGTTTCGTTGTCGACCGTGAATTGGTACATCAGGGTATCGTCGCTGGCTCGAGTGAAGCGTTCGATGAGATGGAGATTCTCGTCTGCTCCTCTGAAGTTCGTCTTATCGCTGAAGTTCGTTGTATCGACGACGAGGGTATTTCCTTCCCAATGCCCGCGCGAGTCTCCCATCCACAAGCGAACATTTTTTGGAAGATGCGGACGGCCATCCAGCGGAATAATGCGGACGTCGTGAATCATTTCGTTGAGGATGGCAACGTATCCCGCGCCCTGCACGATACGAATGTTGTTGTTATATGCGCTAGGAAGAATTGGCGGTCCGGCTGTTCCCCAAACCAGGCAACGCTCAGCAAGTGGCCGGTCTTCT
>QHXA01000740.1:1347-3951 GCA_003222755.1 Acidobacteriota bacterium | reverse complement strand
GTTTCCTCTGTTTTCACATCGACCAAACGAAGAACGCCTGTGCCTGCAAATGAGGTGCTTCCGGCGCCAGACGCGGCCGTGCTGTAACCGCGCACGACGCCCGCGACGCCAGTGAGGACAGCATCAGCGGCCTCGGGATGTTCGACGACGTTGAACCGTTCGGCTTTCATTAGCCGAATCCGTATCTTCTCCCGCACTAAATCCGAACCTCTTCCCTGCCGAGATCTCCGATGTAGATTTTGCGGATGTTGGCGAACTTGTTCACCTGTCGGCCATCCTCCGCGCGGGAAATTCCGATGTTAAGGGAAACGATAAGCAATCCCACAGAGAGCACGTGTTTCATCTCATCTCCTCGATGAATGCACGTGTTTTACAGCCCCTGATATACTCGCATCAAGTAAAATTAGGCGATTTCCGCATCGTTGTCTGCCCCGATGCCGGCGAGAAGAACTTGTCATTGACCAGCCTAGCCAAGCTCGCCAAGGCGCTGAAAGTCACGATTGCAGAGTTGGTACGATATTGATTGATCGCTCGATTCCATCGGCATTCCTGTCACGGTTGACACGATTCGCGCCGGGCGATAGGCTGCCTCCCGCTCGCGCATCTTGGCTGTCGCCGAGAATAAGCGGAGGGTATACATGGTGACCGGCAACAAGCCAATAAAAATTAACAATCTATTCGCAAAGTACGGTGTATCCGACCTTCAGTACATAGCCTTTGGGCTTGTGGGTATTTGGACTTTTTTTTTAAGTGTGCGGCAAGCCGGAGTGCTCGGTGCTTTCGTGCTCGCGGAGGTAATGGCCGGAGTGTTTTTGGGATTGTGGTTCGCGGCGTCTAGAGTGTTCGCGTTGGTTTTGAACGCACAGGCCAGCGCCTTGTTAATGATGGTGTTCGCCTTATCCGTCTGGCTTGAGATTGACCGGGGAGACCATTGGCGAGTGGCGCTGATCAGTAGTGGTGTTGGGTTAATCGTGCTGCTGGTGGTAGCAGTTGGCTGGCTCACTAAATTGCAAGATTCAGACCGAGAACTCGTACGTAAGATGATTTATCGAAAAAAGGAGGACCTTGACGGGCTGACGGATGCCGAAAAGCGAGTTGGCGAGCGTGGCAGGAACATCCTTGTTAATTCAGCAGTGCTCGCTGGCATTATCGCTACTTGGGTGGGCTATTCCGCATTCTATACCTGGAGGGAGGCGACATCGGTTGCTGCAACTGCATCTGCTCCGCGAACGACCGAGATGGGTTTCACTACTACCAAAGTCAAAGTGGGATTAGCGCTGTCGGGAGGCGGGTACCGGGCGGCACTCATGCACGCAGGTGTGGTAAGCGAGCTTAAAAGTGAATTGGGACGGCTGGGTATTCCCATTTCGCACGTGAGCACGGTATCGGGCGGCTCAATTATTGGAGCGTTCATTGCGTTGGGCGGAAGCCCAGAGGCTTTCCGTGATCTAGTCGTCCAAGGCCATCTGAATTTGACGGAAAACCTATTTCTAATCCACAACATTATCAGGCTCCCATTTCCACTGAGCATTGCGTTTACCGATTCCGACGGGAACGAAGAAGTCAAACTGTTTCCGTGGTACGAGTTTAATAGACTGGACGTTCAGGCAAATCTTATAGGTCAGGTTCTGTATGGCGGAGCGAAATTTGACGCTGTGCGTAAGCGTGGAGATCTCTTGCTTCAAATCTGCGCCACAGATTTGAAGAGAGGCTTTGCCGTTGGTCTTTCCAGTGAGGACATTATCGAGAAGGATCTGCCGTACGTCACGTCAACAGAAAGTGGGAAGGTGGTCTATGAGAAGCCGAGGGCGAAGATTCTTCGGGGCGTGTCGATTGATAGCCCCATCTCTCGAATTGTCGCTGCATCAGGAGCGTTTCCAGGAGCCTTTAATGCATTGAAGCTAGAACTACCGGCTGCAGAGGGTGCTAGCGGTAAAGCTATTGATCTGCTGCTCGGCGATGGCGGTCTTACCGACAATCTGGGCGTAGACTTGTTGCTTGAACGCCATAATGCAGATCCAGCTTGGCATCTTGACATGGTGATTGTTTCTGACGGTGGTGCAGCGCTGAAGAATGAACATGTCTCGCGCGTTGGAGAACTAAGCCGCGCTCTTGACATCGTCTACGCAGGCTCGGGCTGGCGTCCCATATCGGACACGAATAGCCGGAGCGAATTGCCAATCATTTTCCTTCAGCCCCCGCGAGCAAAGTTCAGCAGCTTGAATCCGACGGCGCATGAAGAAAAATTGGCAAGATTATTGAAAGCCTTCCAAGAAACCAGCACTCTGACTGACCGGTTCACAAAACAGCAGGCTGACTCTCTTTTTGAATTGGGGCAGGAACTCGTAAAAGAAAAGAGAGAAGAACTGCAATCAATCTTGATGAGGATCGCCAATACAACTGAAAAGCCCAACTAGCTATTGTGCCAGGGCGTGACGCGGAAGCCAACGCCGCCCGGCCTTAATGCCACCTCCCCTTCCGCTCCCGCGCGCTCTCCTTCTCACCGTAGCTTTCCAGTATTCGCGGCCACACCTGGAGCAGAGCCACAGCACGCGCACAAATTTGCTCGTCTCGACGCGGTACTTCTTCTCCATTCCGGGCATT
>QHXA01000740.1:0-1228 GCA_003222755.1 Acidobacteriota bacterium | reverse complement strand
AGGTGGGATGGTGGAGGAAATCTACTAACAGTCGAAAAGGTACACGGATTTGTAGAATTTATACAGAAAATTGTAGCGGTATTCCTATCGTCTTCCTGCAGTCTCCAATGTCTACGGCGATTCCTAATTTGTCGCAGCGTTTCCGATGCGGACGTAATCGTTATATATGTTTCCGCAGTGCACGGCTCAGCGTTCTATCACGCCGTGGCCATTTACCGCTTCGACGGTCGGCGGTATCGCCTGACGGATTGCTTCTCGAAGGAGTATTCGTTCGATATAGATGCCAAGGGCGAGGAAGAGTCAGCACGAAGCCGACGATAAACCGTACTCTGTGTCGCAGGTAGTTCCCGCGGCAAAAATAGAGCGGCATCCGAGGCTCTGCTATCTGACACGGATTGCTCTTCTTGATGTGAGAGAGAAGAGAATCCAAAGACTCATCGAAGCTTCTACACGCTCATCAGGCTAGCGTGTTCACGTGTCTTCCTCTAATGTGAAGACGAGCCTCCCGCGAAGAGAAGCACCATGCCCGTAACAGCCAGTGCCGCGAGACCGATTACAGCCCAAGTCATATGTTCCGTTCTTCCTTTTGTCGCCGACCTTATCCCAAATAGAGACGTGAGGACAATAGAACGGACGTTCTAACCGACATTTCTTCGCCTTCCAATGCGCGACATTCTGATCGCACTAGGTCCGCGGCGGGGAAGAGGGCGAGGCCGTGACACATTCGCATAGGTCCTGCTCGCGGCACATATCAGCGACATTGGCCGCATATCTGGCGCAATTGACAAGCGACCACGAAGCTGCATCTGATCAACCGCATCGATAGAGTAGACTCTGAAAAACGGTTATGCGAATTGCATGTTTCTTGATTCTACTGCTCACGGTGATGGCGAGCACCGGATCAGCACAATCGTCGGCGACTACAGCCATGCGGTTTACGATCCCCGACCGCGGTTGTGTATCCGCACGAACTTCGGGTCAGGCAACGACGCCTGTTGTGGGCTATGCGAGCATCCAACCGAGCGCGGACAGTACGACACCTACCGGCCTCGCCATTCTTGGATTCCGCCAACAGGGCGTGCTCATTTCCGAAACCGGAGTTCCTGCCTCCCCTTTGTACCTCCCCTTTGATTAGTTCCGGCCGGATTTACGCTGAGGTTGTTATCAACCCGAGCAGCGTGGCGATCGTGAATCCGAACGATAGCGCCGCGACATTGTCCTTCTATTT
>QHXA01000102.1:36506-37059 GCA_003222755.1 Acidobacteriota bacterium | reverse complement strand
AAGAAAGCAAAGTCCTCGGAGCGTCCGCCGATCCTCCCGCCACCCGTTGCGATTAATGGAGGCCAACGGTGAGACATGATGTAGCGGGCTTGAGCCCGCGTTATCCTTCGATTCAATTGCGGTTCGCGATCTTGATCTTTCTACTTCTGTCTTCCGTATTGGTGTCTCGAAGCCAAGATTCTTTGTCATCCGCAGATCCTATACTGCGTGCGATGAGCGATGAACTTAGCCGATCGATATCGGAACTGCAGTTCAAAGATCTCGAAAAGCCATATTTCGTTCAGTACATCATTCTTGATCAGGAACGATATCGCGCATCGGCGACCTTCGGCGCGCTCACCGGGTCCGACATCAATCGGGCGCGGTATGTACAGGCACAGGTGCGAGTGGGCGACTATGACTTCGACAATTCCGAATTTGTGACCGGCCCAGGTTTTCAGGGACCACCGCCCGCCGGCATCACGTCTCAAACGGTAATCGATGATGATTATGGCGCCATTCGTCACGCATTGTGGCTGGCAACGGATGCGGCCTACAAACAGGCAGTCGAGCA
>QHXA01000102.1:8253-36478 GCA_003222755.1 Acidobacteriota bacterium | reverse complement strand
AACCGATTCCCGACTTCTCGAAAGAGAAACCAGTCACTGCCGTTGCCGTGCGGCGCGGATTTGAGATCGACAAAGGCGGCTGGGAAAATCAGGTTCGAGACTGGTCGGCCGTCTTTAAAGATTTCCCGGAAATCGACGAATCGAGTGTGGTCGTCGAAGCTCAAGTCACGTATCGGTATCTGGTGAACAGTGAAGGCACTCGCACGCTTCAGCCCTCGATGTTGGTATCCGTTGAAGTGGACGCAGGCGCCGAGGCTGCCGATGGCATGCGTCTGCGGCATTGGATTCCATTGAACGCCGCCAACTTCGATCAGCTTCCTCCGGAGCGCGAGGTTGCAAAGGCAATTCGGCAGATGGCTGGCGAATTGACCGCTCTGCGGTCGGCTCCTGTGCTCGATGCAGATTATTCCGGTCCAGTATTGTTCACCGGCCAAGCGTCGGCGGAGATGTTTGCTCGGGTTCTGGTGCCGAACCTTTCCGGTCAGCGGTTGCCTCTCACAGATCAACAGCAAGCACAGGCAACACGCAGCGAACTGGTCGATCGAATGAACCGGCCGGTGCTGCCGCGCTTCCTTTCGGTGTTCGATGATCCGACAACACAACGTATCGGGAACCAGGAGTTGCTGGGACATTATCAGGTGGACGATCAAGGTGTTCCGGCACGGCGCGTTTCGCTCATCGAGCAGGGCGTGCTAAAAAACTTTCTGATGTCCCGCCGTCCCGCCAAAGACATGCCACAGTCGAACGGACACGGCCGTTCGGGCATTCCGGGGAGGGAGACGGCGCAGATCGGAAACTTATTCATCCAATCGAGCGAAGGAAAAACCTACGAAGATCTGAAGCAACAACTGATCAAGATGTGCCAGGAAGAGAATCTTCAATACGGTCTTCTCATCAAAGCCCTCGTTGGTGATGGTCGAAGTCCGATCGGCGCGCCCGTGCTGACCTACAAGGTTTACGTGGCGGATGGCCACGAGGAACTGATTCGAGGTGCATTCGCTCAGGCGATACCGATCCGCTCGTTGCGGCAGATCGAGGCAGTCGGAAATGATGCTTTCGTGACCAATCGCCTGACAGGCAGCAACGAACTTCCAACGCCCACCAGTATCGTTGCACCTTCGGTGTTGTTGGAGGAAGTTGAGTTGAAGCGGCCCACAGGAACGCAGCAGAAGCCCGCGTTATTAACCCACCCTTATTTCAGCAAGAACTAACGGCGCACTCTTCGGACCGGCGGCGCCTCGATGACAGCCTGGACGGAGGACGCAATTTCCTGTGCCTCCGTCAAAAGCACACTGAAGAGATCCTCACCTGCTTCAAAAACAAATTCAAAAAAACTGGAATCGCGCCTAAGCACCCTATAGAGAATGCGCCGGTGGTCGGTTAACCGGTTGCCTCGAATTTCGTATTGCACCCACTCGTCATGCGCGTCCTTGAAAAAGCGTGGTTCTCCAATCCTTGCGAAGCCAAGCGGCAGCATGATCCGCTCGGCTTGACGCTGCGCGTACGCCGGAAGGTTATTCGTTCTATCGATCCTCTCGACGAGCAGCGAAGCGCCTGACGAATGCCCCAGCAACACAAATCCTCCGTCATTCAGCGTTCTCCAGCCCTGCGGCACGATGACTTGGAATCTGTCGCCACGTACCCTGGGCACAGGTGAGGGAATTTGAATCGTCTGAAGCACCGCAAAGATAAGTAGTACCGTTTGCACCGCTTGATTCTAAAATGGCACTTGGTCCATCGTCTATGGACCAAGCGTGCCATGCCCATTTATGGTCCAACTCGTTCCACTCGCGGATCTGCTTTGTGCTCGTCCAAAATTAAGAAGCACCCCTCCGGAGGCCGGTGTGTATTTCCGCGATCGTATTGAGGCAGGTCAGGTATTAGCCCGACATCTTGAATCCTACAAGACCCGCAGTGACGTTCTGGTTTTGGGTCTTCCGCGTGGTGGTGTGCCCGTAGCGTATGAAGTGGCTCGGGAACTGAATGCGCCGCTGGATGTGTTCATCGTCCGCAAGTTAGGCGTTCCAGGGCACGAGGAGCTGGGCATGGGTGCGATCGCAACCGGCGGGATCCGAATTGTGCACGAGGGAATCATCCGCGAACTTCGCATTTCCCCCCAAACCGTTGATCTGGTCACGGCGAATGAACGAAACGAACTGGAACGCCGCGAGCGCCTCTATCGGGGCGATAGACCAGCGCCTTTCGTGGAAGGGTCGCATTGTTATCGTCGTCGATGATGGCCTTGCCACAGGATCAACGATGAAAGCCGCCGTTGCTGCGTTGCGACAGCAACAGCCCGCGCGAATCATCGTTGCTGTGCCCACGGCGCCGGCAGAAACATGCGCTGAGCTTCGAACAACGGCGGATGATATTGTTTGTCCGCTGACACCCGAACCGTTTTATGCCGTTGGCGGCTCGTACGCTGATTTCAGGCAGACCACAGACGAGGAAGTCCGCGAGCTCATCAGACGTGCAGCTTGAGTACCGTGTGCAACAACATCGCTGAACGGGAGACCTTTCGTTCCGGAGTTTAAATATGAATCTGAAATCGCATCTGATCTACATACCCGTTGGCCATGACGAGATCGAAGGCGATCTCCACATTCCCGAAAGCAGCACGGCGATTGTGGTTTTTGCTCACGGCAGCGGTAGCAGTCGGCACAGTCCTCGTAATAAGTTTGTGGCGGGCGTCTTGAACGATAGCGGCATCGCGACTTTGCTTATCGATCTACTGACGCCTGCTGAAGAGCGGGTAGACATTCAAACCGCGCATCTCCGTTTCAATATTCATCTTCTGGCTGATCGACTCCTGACCGTGACGGAGTGGCTGCACTTTCAATCCGCCACCGAAAAGCTCCACGTCGGATACTTCGGCGCGAGCACTGGCGCGGGTGCTGCCCTCGTAGCGGCTGCAAAGCAGCCGGACATTGTTGAAGCAATTGTCTCCCGGGGCGGCAGACCTGATTTAGCCGGCCCATGGTTGATGAAAGTACATGCTCCGACTCTTTTAATCGTGGGCGGGAACGATAAAATCGTTATCGAACTAAATTATCAGGCGGCAGCCGAATTAACCGCCGAACACCGAGTCGAAATCGTTTCCGATGCGGGACACCTATTCGAGGAGCCCGGCGCTTTGGAAAAAGTCGCCGAACTGGCGTGCAATTGGTTCGAAGAGCACTTGATTTTGGCAAATCGCCGCGTGGCGTAAATCAGTCTGGAGGAACCATGTCCGACGTTGCGATTCCCTCGCAGGAATGGAAGCAGTTCCTTGAAGCGTTTACCGACCGGCATCGCGGATCGCTGGTGCGGATGGAAATCCATGATCTGGAGACGGACGAAGAAGTTGGATGGCGAGACATGCGACTGTATAGGCTCGAGTTCGATACTGAGGACACCAAGAATCCGAGGATCAACGTCGTGCTCGAAATGGATCACAAGATGATCAAGCATGTCCTCTTTCGGCCATCTCAGTTGACATTGCATTTATCCGCGGACACGGCCGATGAATGGCTGCGCATCCAGTCGCTGAATACCGCCACTACGGTCCGATTCCGCGCGGCACTGCAGTCCGATCTTGTCGCCTGAACTGTAGGGTGTGCTCTGAGATTGGTCCTCATCGTGCTCGATAACCTTGGCCGAGTTGTGTGGTCTCCATGGCAGTCCGAATCAATCAATGGCTCGAGCGAGTTTCCGAACGCGCGACGAAACACGCTGGAAGCAGTTGGGCCTTTACAGCCGCCGTTGTCGTAGTTCTTTTGTGGCTCGCGACCGGCCCTATTTTCCATTTTTCGGACACGTGGCAACTGGTCATCAACACAGGTACGACCATCATTACTTTCATGATGGTTTTTCTAATCCAACGCACACAGAACAAGGAAACCCAAGTCGTTCATCTGAAGCTGAACGAACTGGTAGCCGCGCTGAAGGGCGCGAGCAACAGGCTCATCGATCTGGAAGACTGGACTGAGGAGGAGTTGTCCAACCTGCACCGGCATTACCGCCGTTTGGCTCAACTTGCTCGCGAAGATAAAGACACGCACCGCTCGCTATCCGTGGATAGTGCCGAGGCGCGGCATCGTTCCAAACACTACGGGAACGACAAGTCTGCGGCTTAGTCTGATGCAGATAGGAGAGGGGGCCCGGGGATCTGGGCTTGAGGAGGTCAATGATTCAGTGGTTTCCCCGGGCGTCAGAAAATACGCTGCTTCTAGCGCGTTGATTTCGCAAACAATCGAGTACCAGCTGCGGCAGCCAAAGACAAGACTCCGATCAGCCCCAGCAGAGGTAATTCACCCGCTGTTGCAGGCAGTCCCTCCCGGCTTTCGCCGGCTTGGTTGCCATATGTAGTTTGCGAGGTGGAAGTCGAAGTGGATGTGGTGGTCCTCTGCGATTCCTTCGCCGTCTGCGATCCGCTGACGCTTTGGTCCTGACTCTCGTTCTGGGGCGTGTTCTGGTTCACAGATGACGATGATTTTTCCCGTGTCGTATCCTGCCTCAGGTTGGAATCTCTATTCACATCCTGAGTGTTTTCGCTGCTGCGATCCACCTGGTTTTGTTGATTTATGCTGTTACGATCTGTCTGGTCCTGCTGGCCCCATGAATACGAGACCGGAATCAACACTAAAGCTAGAGCGCAGACAAACGACAAAACAACTCGTTCGAGTAATCTTCGATTCATTCTCATTTCTCCCTTACTGAATTTCAGACTGAGCATCACAGATGCAACTGCAGGAATGCTGCCAGGCGCATCGTGATCGCCCGGCCGATTGTAGCGGCGCCGGTTAAGGGTTTCGTCCGTCCAAATTGAATAAGCATCCAGATGTGGGAGGATTTTATGCGCGGTAGTTTAGGTATAGGTGCTCTTGGTGCCGCAGTGGGCGCGGGTTTGATGTTTCTCTGCGACCCGCGAATGGGAAGACGTCGGCGGGCCCTTTTTCAAGCCAAAACGTTCAGCGTGGGGAGGAAGGCGTGTAGCGTGATCGATAAGACCTCACGCGATGTAAAGAACCGCACGTATGGAACAGTTGTGACCCTGAAATCCGGCCACTCGATGGGACGCACTTTTGCTTTGTTCAATTCGAACTGGCCACCGGCAATCCGGTTGATGGTCGGCACGACAGGCAGCGTGATGACGGCTGCAGGCATTGCGAAGGGCGGCACGGCCGGAACATTTCTCGATTGGCTCAATGATCCTTGCCATTACCAACTTCAGCTTTCGGGATCTCATTAAGCGCGCGGGCGCCGCTGATAACACTCAAATGCCGACGCAGCGCAATATCGCATAACTGCGGAGATAGGGAAGTACTGGCCGGTCGGCGAAGCGCACGCGCAATAGGGCGCAAGCCTCAGAACCGTTCTACGAAGCATTCATGCAACGCGATCTTGGAGTCCCTTCACACCTTCCTGCTTCGCGCAAAATGCGGAACAGAACATAACACCAGACTTGCCTTCGACTCCATGCCCAAGAATCCGGCAGCCGCAATGATTGCACGCGGGCGCGAGGGCGTGTATGGCGCATTCAAAGCTGTCAAATGTATGGCTAGAGCCGCCGATGGACACTTCAAATGCCTTGTCGTATTGATTTCCACAAACTTCGCACGTACCCATGACTGAGGACCTCCTCAGTATTCTCTGCAAACGTTCTGCCGCGGGAAAATGTCCCGCGCAAGCAATACCGGTCGGCGGCGGCTTTCGAATAACGCGTGCCTTACCAACAGCAACGCACGATTCGGCGAACTGGCAAGAGAATTGCGAAAACTTATTGGGGGTAATCATGGCTGTGAATCGGAAGGAACTTCTAGACTGCCTCAATGACATTGAAACGTATCGGGACACCGAAAAGGGATTTCAAACCGCGGCCGAACACATAAACGATCCTGTTCTGAAGAAGCTCTTCAATGAATATTCGGTGCAGCGGGCGCAATTTGCTTCGGAACTTGAATCCGAGGTCTAGAAAAGGCCGCCTAGGAGCACAAAACGAAACGAGGAGCAATCGGTATGAACATTAATATCAGTGACAAACTTCTTTATCTTGGTGCGGGATGTGGTATCGGCTTGGTGCTGGGCACCCTGTTTGCGCCAAAATCGGGCCAGCAGACGCGACAAGACCTGAGCAACACGGTCGATGACCTGACACATAAAGTGCAGGAGAAAATTCAGTCATCCGATATCAAAGACACGGCCACCCATACTTGGCAGAACGTTGTCCAGAAGGGCAAGAACGTGGCAAGCTTCGGCCGGCAGCGGATGAATGAATCCGTTGAAGCGGGAAGGCAGAAGTTCAACGAATCGATGGAAGACGAAGACCTCGGCGAACGCTAGGGACATCCTATGGTCGATCAAAATCTTTTGACTATTTTCATTGCGGTCACAACTGTGGCAGTCCTCATTCAAACAGGGATTCTGGTGGGCTTTTACTTCCTCTCGACGAAGCTGAGCCGCCAGGCGGACCAAGCCATGGACATGACGCGCAATTTTCTCGGCCCTGTTCAAGCAACGGTCGAGAACCTAAAGGCCGTGACGGCGCGTATCGCCGAGTTCAGCTCGACGACGCAGGAACAGCTGCGACAGTTTGAACACTGGTGGAAGCGCCGCTCGGCCTAACGTAAAAAGCAGCGCCACAAAAAGGGTACGCAGAGGAAGTTTTGTGGATTTGCGCTTTTTTGTGGCTATTTCTTGGATTTAATCTCCTCTTGGGCCATCGCGATAAAGTCATCTACCGACTTCGTTTTGAGATCTTCGCCCGAACGCAGTCGCACTGCAACCCCGTCTTGCGCCTGTTCACGATCACCGACAACGAGCATGTAGGGGATCTTTTGCATCTGCGCATTCCGGATCTTTGCATTCATTCGTTCGGTACTCGCGTCAATCTCCACACGCAGGCCTGCAGCAGTGAGCCGATCTTTCACGCGAGAGCAGTACGCAGCATGGCGGTCCGCAATAGGAATTAGCATCGCCTGCATCGGCGCTAGCCAGACTGGGAACGCGCCGGCATAGTGCTCGATCAGAATTGCGATAAATCGCTCGAAGCTGCCGAAGATGGCGCGGTGGATAACGACAACGCGATGCTCGACGTTGTCGGCACCGACGTATTTCAGATCGAAGCGCTCCGGCATCATGTAGTCAAGCTGTAGGGTGGCGCACTGCCATTTGCGTCCGATTGCGTCGGTGACGTAGATGTCGATTTTCGGTCCGTAGAACGCCCCATCACCTTCGTTCAGCTCGTAGGGCACGCCCGCCCGATCAAGCGCCTGTTTCAACTGAGTCTCGGCTTGGTTCCACGTCTCGACCTCGCCGAGGAATTCCGCCGGCCGTGTTCCGAGCTTCAACTCGAACGGCAGACCGAAATCGTCGTACGTGCGGCGTACGAGCCCCAGCAGGTGTTCAACTTCCTGGCCGATTTGGTCAGGCATGACAAAACAGTGCGCGTCGTCTTGCGAGAACTGCCGCACACGCGTGAGGCCTGACAGCACGCCGGATGACTCATTGCGGTGGAGCGGCGTCTGCTCGTGAAAGCGAATCGGCAGATCCCGATAACTCCGGACCTCGCTCGCGAAGAGCAGGAAGTGCCCGGGGCAGTTCATCGCCTTAACCGCCATCTGTTCCTCGTCCGAGGCGATCAAGAACATATTCTGACGATAGTGCGACCAGTGGCCGGATGTCTCCCAGAGCGCCTTGTTATAAATGAGAGGCGTCTTGACCTCCACGTATCCCGCCGGGAACAAGACCTGGCGCATGTAATTCGAGAGCGTGTTGTAGAAGGTTGTTCCTTTCGGCAGCCAGAACGCCGCACCCGGCGCCCATGGATGGAACATAAACAAGCCAAGCTCGCGTCCGAGTTTCCGGTGATCGCGTTTCTTGGCTTCTTCGAGTCGAACGAAATATTCCTCCAATTCGCTTTTCGTGTCGAACGCCACACCATAAACGCGCTGCATCTGTTCTCGTTCCTGATTGCCGCGCCAGTATGCTCCGGATACTCGCGTCAACCGGAAGCTCTCCGGGTCGATCTCGCTCGTGTCGCTAACGTGCGGACCACGGCACAGGTCCGTAAAGTTCCCCGTTTTGTAAACGCTGACTTCGCTCACACTGCTACCGACAAGATTCGCATCGCCAAGATCCGCGACTGCCGTCGTGCCGCGCGTCTTGAGATCGCGAAGCAATTCGACCTTGAAGTGTTGCGACATGTTTCCGAACGCGTCGACCGCCGCATCGACCGGCATCTCAGACCGCTCGAACCGAAGGTTCTGTTTCAGTTTCTCCCGCATCCGTTGCTCTATCGACTGCAGGTCCTCGGGTGTCAGCGGTCTCTTCAAATGAACGTCATAAAAGAACCCATCTTCAATAACCGGGCCGACGCCGAACTTGGCTTCCGGAAACAGTTCCTGAATGCTCGCCGCCATGATGTGAGCCAGCGAATGACGTTTCGTATCGAGCTTTTCGTTTTTAGGCATAACGATATTCTAATCTCCGTCTCTTCGTCCCTGTGGGTTAACCCTCGATACAGAATCAGAGAGGCAGTGTTAATGTTCCGACAGTCAGGAGTTGTTTTTTTGGCAAATGGAGTGTGGCTGGTGCGCCCATTGGAACGCGGCTCCCGAACTGGTTGGATGCGAAGCCGCCGCCGGGGCCCGGCGCCACTTCATCCAATCGGATGTTCATCACCGCGTACGACATACAGCTTAGAGTAGCTTAGTGGAGGAATGAGAACAAGACGCCCATGCCCACGATCGTCGCTATCGTACCCACGAAAGCTATAAATTCCGTAAACAGCACGAACGCGGAGCGGCTTTCTGAATGGAGTTGAGAGATTCGGTCGTATAACTTCATACTTTTTTACTGGCACGTTTGCAGCCAACTCCACTGACTTACCTGCTGTCCGATTGAAAAGAGGTGCGCTATTTTGTTATGGTTAGCGTTTGTCCCATGCGGACAATTCGAGGAGGTCTAAGCCATCGACAAAAACATAAGGGTGAACCAGCGAATCCGAGCTCGGGAAGTCCGGGTCATCGACGACCAAAACGAGCAGCTCGGAATCATGCCACCGCAGCAAGCATTAAAGATCGCTGAAGAGCGGGGCCTGGACTTGGTAGAGGTAGCGCCGACTGCAAATCCTCCCGTCTGTAGGATCATGGATTATGGAAAGTATCTCTACCAACTGAGCAAGAAGCTTCACGAGGCCAAGAAGCATCAGAAAAACATCACAGTAAAGGAAGTGAAGTTTCGACCCAATACGGATGAGCACGATTACGAATTCAAAAAAAATCACATCATCCGATTCCTAAAACAAGGCGACAAAGTCAAAGCGGCAGTATTTTTCAGAGGACGCGAAATCGTTCATCAAAACATTGGCCGAGCCCTCCTGGATCGGCTGGTTGAGGAACTTTCCGAAATCGGAACCGTTGAAGCGCGGCCGAAGATGGAGGGGCCTAATTTAATTGCGATATTCACTCCAAAACCTGTAACGGGTGGGAGCACGAAAGCACAAAAAGCACATGAAACTAAAAACCCATAAAGGCGCTGCGAAGCGCTTCAAATTGACGGCCACCGGCAAAGTGAAGCGGCACCATTCGTTCGCGCGCCATATTCTCACTAAAAAGGCAGCAGGCCGGAAAAGAAGGCTCACTAAGGCAACAATCGCGACCGCCGCAGACAGTCCGAAAATTCGCCGCATGTTGCCTTACGCCTAAAGGGCGTGGGGTGGCCCGACGCTAATATAAAGGAGCTCCAAAGTGCCTCGAGTTAAACGTGGAACGAAACGGCACAATCGCCGTAAAAAACTTCTCAGTCTTGCAAAGGGTTATTACCTCAACAAGAGCAAGCTATACAAATTCGCAAAAGAATCGGTGGAAAAGGCACTGGGTTACGCCTACCGCGACCGGAAGGTGCGCAAGCGTGACTTCCGCCGGCTCTGGATCGTGCGCATTGGCGCGGCGGCCCGCATGAATGGTCTGAGCTATAGCCAATTCATGTTTGGACTAAAGCAGGCCGGCATCGAAATGGATCGCAAAGTGTTAGCGGACGTGGCTGTGCAGGACCCTGCTGCCTTCACCCGCCTGACAGAAACAGCCAAAGGCGCTATTCCGAAAGCAAGCTAAGCTTTTCAGCATCAAGACGGATGCGTTGAGCGCAAGCCACGGCTGGTACACCAAAATGGGATTTACCGGATGTCTTCTAGTGACGGGATCGGCAGGCTTCGAGCCCTCGAACAACAGTTCGAGTCGGAGTGTGTTTCTATTGTCGATCACAGATCACTAGAAGACACTCGTGCTCGATACCTCTCTCGCAAGTCCGGCCTTTTAACAATCGAACTCCAAAACCTCGGCAAACTTCCTAAAGAACAGCGCGCCGAATTCGGCCGTGTTGCTAATCAGATCAAGTTAAAGATTGAAGGCGCCCTGGAAACGCTTCAGACCTCAATTGATCGCCGCGAAAAGCAGAAGACTTTAGAACGCGAAGCGCTGGACGTTACGCTGCCGGGCAATCGCCGGCGTACCGGCCATCGTCATCCACTGACAATCATTCGCAAGGAAATCGAAGACATCTTCATCTCGATGGGCTACACGGTTGAAGACGGTCCGGAAGTCGAGAGTACCTATTACAATTTCGAGGCGCTAAATTTCCCGGCCGGCCATCCAGCGCGAGATCCTCGAGACACCTTCTATGTGGCCGACAATCTCATCCTCAGAACGCACACGTCGCCGGTGCAAGTTCGAACCATGGAAAAGATGCAACCGCCAGTACGCATCATCTGCCCTGGCCGCGTGTTTCGGCGCGACGCCTTGGATCCGACGCACTCCCCGATGTTCCATCAAGTCGAGTGCTTATTGGTCGATGAGGGGGTCACGTTCGCCGATCTGAAGGGGACTCTGGAGCGATTCCACAAAGAGTTCTTTAGTGAGAAGACAAAGACCCGCCTGCGTCCGAGTTTCTTTCCATTCGTGGAGCCCGGCGCCGAAGTGGATGTCTCGTGCGTTTTCTGCGATGGCTCGGGATGCCGCGTCTGTAAAGGAACCGGGTGGGTCGAAGTGATGGGCGCCGGTATGGTGCATCCGAACCTGTACGGGTTTGTCAATTATGACCCAGAAAAATACACAGGCTTTGCATTCGGCGGCGGTATCGATCGTTACACGCTGTTGAAATACAACATCAATGAAATTCAGTTGTTCTTTCAGAACGATCTACGATTTCTGGAGCAGTTCTCATGAAGGTCAGCTACAACTGGCTCAAGGAATTCGTCGACATTATTGAAACACCCCAGCAACTTGGGACGCGCTTCACCAACCTGGGACTCGCCGTCGATGCGCTCGACTCGCATTTAGATGACTGGCTATTTGAATTGGATGTCGCAACAAACCGCCCCGACTGTCTCAGTCACTTGGGTATCGCACGCGAGGCTGCCGCGGCTTACGGGATGGAGCTTGAAGGCGGGAAACCCGCCGCCGAGGCTTTCTCGATCTCCATTGCAGATCCCGATCTCTGCGCCCGTTACTGTGGGCGTTACATCGCTGGAGTGAAGATTGGACCATCGCCTGAATCGTTGAAGGCGCGTCTAGAGGCTCTCGGTGTTCGCTCCATTAATAACGTGGCGGACATCACCAACTACGTGATGCTCGAACTCGGCCAACCTCTGCACGCGTTCGACGCGGACACGCTTCAAGGACAACAGATCATCGTCCGCCGCGCAGAATTGGATGAAAAGATCACGACGCTGGATGGGGTTGAACGTGAGTTGAACCCTTCAATACTCGTTATCGCCGATGCGCGCCGCGCGGTGGCTGTCGCGGGATTAATGGGAGGCGCCGAGACTGAGATATCGCCGTCCACGAGCAACGTGCTTCTTGAAAGCGCAAATTTCGATCCGCTTTCTATACGAAAGACTTCCCGCATGCTCGGTCTCTCGAGCGAAGCGTCTTATCGATTTGAACGCGGAGCAGACGTCGAAATGGCGCGCTATGCGTGCGATCGCGCGGCTGCGCTCATTCAGCACGTCGCCGGCGGAACTATCTATCGCGAATTGATCGACGTTTATCCAAGACCGCGAAAGCCCGTAACCGTAATGTTACGTCGGACTCGAATCGCGGCTTTTCTTGGTGCTGCTGTTGACGATACGACGGTGGAGCGCATCTTCGACCGGCTCGCCTTCAAAGTGAGTCATGCGCATCAAGGGTGGGCGATCGAAGTTCCCAGCCATCGACAGGACATCGTTCGAGAGGAGGACTTACTCGAAGAGGTCGCGCGACATTACGGTTTCGACAAGTTTCCTGCAACATTGCCGAAATGGGCCGGACATGGATCCGGACTGCCATTCGAATCTGGGGAACGCCTCCTGAGAGATCGGCTCGCCAGCAGCGGGTACTCCGAGGTCATTCCGATCGTATTCAGCGATCTATCGATCGAGCGAAAGTTCAGGCCGGACACCGAGCCCGTCCGGCTGCTCAATCCGATGGCCGAGGATGAAGCGATCCTTCGCACTTCGCAACTGCCAAGCATGCTGCGCACCCTCGAATGGAATCTCAACCACGGGGTTCGCGACCTGCAATTTTATGAGCTCGGGAAAACTTACGCGCAAGATGGCGAACGACGCTCACTGATTCTCGCCGCCACGGGAGCGCTCCGCCGGAAATCTGTATATGAATCGGAACGTGAGTTCAATTTTTTCGATATGAAAGGCGATGTCGAAGATGTCCTCGACACGTTCAACATTGAGCTCAACTCGAGTGACGATACGATTCCCGCGTACTACCACTCGGGTCGCGCGGTGCGAAAAGGGGATCTGGTGGTTTTTGGTGAATTGCATCCCGACTATGCCGCGGAGTACAAATTCCGGAATCGCGTTTACATTGCGGAAATTGACGTCGAGATTATGTTGGAATCGAAGGAACCGCGTGTGATAAAGCAAATTCCGAAGTTCCCTGCAATCCGCCGTGACTTCTCTTTGCTCCTGAGCAAGGGCACGCGGTATCGCGATGTGGAACTAGCTATCCGGGGCTTGAACATTCCAGAACTGGTGCGGATTGAGCCTTTCGACCGGCTGGAAACTAGACCATTTGCTGAATCGAAATATTCTTTAGCAATTTCGCTCATGTACCAGTCCCCCCAGCGTACGCTTACTGATGATGAAGTTGAGAATTTCGATCACGCTATTTTGAATACGTTAAAACAGCGTTTAGGCGCTGAGTTAAGGCAATAAATATGACCTTTGCTTCCGATAAATTTGCAGAACTTGAAACCCGCATCCTTCGAACGATTGAACTCGTCAAAACAACCCGCCAGGAGAGAGACCGCGCGGAAATGGAGCTGGATGTGGCTCGCAAAACGATTGCGCGCCTCGAAAAGGAGGTCGATCAGTTGAGCCACGAACGCGATTTGGTGAAAAATAAGATCGAATCCTTGCTCGAAACTCTATCGGAATTCACTGAGGAGACCGTTGTCTAAGTCGCGACCGCGAACGGTCGATGTCGAAATCTATGATCAGAAATACTCGATCGTTTTGAAGAGTTCCATCCCTGAATCGGATGTTCGGAAGCTCGCGGAACAAGTCGATGCGCGCATGAGAGACATCGCTGCTCAATCCAACACCGCCGACTCCCTCAAGATCGCCGTTCTCACGGCCCTCCACTTGGCACAGGAGTATGACGAACTCCAACGCAACTGCGAACAAAAGACCGATCAGTGGTCTCGCGCTCTGGAGCAAGTATTGAAAAAATAAGTCGTCCAACATGCTATGATCGAATGGCCCTGCGGAGAGCGTGATGGCGTCAACACAATTTGAACCAACGCTTATTTGTTAGGGAGTCCGATTGACGCGTGGT
Source organism: Acidobacteriota bacterium (assembly GCA_003222755.1). GTDB lineage: Bacteria > Acidobacteriota > Terriglobia > 20CM-2-55-15 > 20CM-2-55-15 > 20CM-2-55-15. The sequence goes on along the minus strand of QHXA01000102.1, from coordinate 22,667 downwards.
GTGTGGGCCTTACCCTCTGGGTCCCTAGGTCCCCTAAAGCGCGGATAGGATGCCCACCTGTATAAACAGGTTCAAATAAGTGATGCCACACGCCTGCTGTGGGGTTTTCTTCTTTCCGCATGCCGCGCGAAGCGCAAGCCCGCTGGGGCGCAGGCAAGACAGAAGCCCCGATGCTAAGTAAAAGGCGTGGGGGGACCGGCCAATGCCCAGTCCAGGAGGCCGCGAAGCGGTGTACCGAAATGGGCCGGCCGCGCGAAGCGCAAGCCTGGTAGGGCGCAGCCGACACTGAAGCCCCGACGCTAAGTAAATGAAGATCCTCTTCATCGGCGATACGGTCGGTAAGTCCGGCCTCGCCATCGTTCGTCAGTACCTCAAGTATCTGCAAGAAGAATTGGATGTCGACCTCACGATTCTCAATTGCGAGAATGCCGCGGCGGGCTTCGGCGTGACGCCCAAAATCGCGGATGAGCTTTTTGATTGGGGCATCGATGTGCTCACGTCGGGCAATCACATTTGGGATAAGAAGGAGATCATGCGGTATCTGGACAAGAACACAAGAATCTTGAGGCCGGCGAATTATCCCGCGGGCAACCCGGGTCGGGGACTCGCTATTGTGAAAACGAGATCGGGTGGAGAAGCTGCCGTGCTGAATCTTCAAGGCCGCGTGTTCATGCCGCCGACGGATGATCCGTTTCGAGTTGCAGACGCCGAGCTGGCGAAGCTGCCCAATCATATCAAAGTGATTTTCGTGGACATGCACGCTGAGGCAACATCCGAGAAGGTCGCGATGGGTTGGTATCTAGCCGGCCGCGTGTCTGCTGTTGTTGGTACACATACCCACATACCCACGGCCGATGAGACGATTCTTCCCGGTGGCACAGCGTTCCAAACCGATGTCGGAATGGCGGGGCCATTTCATTCGGTTATCGGTGTCGTGAAGGAACATGTCATCCGTCGGTTCCTCACATCTATCCCTGATAAGTTCGAAGCGGCCTCACAAAACGCACAGCTCAATGGCGTGTTTGTTGAAGTAGATTCGGCAACAGGAAAGGCAACCCGAATCCAGAGAATCCGCAGAGAGTAACTGTGGGAGCGCTCTATAGGTGCCAGGGCGGTCGTAGACCGCGCTACAGACTATACTAGACAGATATGTTTGAAACGTTATCCGAAAAGCTACAACGCGTTTTTAAGAACCTCCGAGGAGAGGGGAAGCTGAGCGAACAGCACCTCGATGAGGCGCTGAGAGAGATCCGCGTGGCGCTGCTTGAAGCAGACGTGAACTTTAAGGTCGTAAAGCAGTTCACGGACGCAGTCCGATCGAAAGCTCTTGGCCAGGAAGTCATGCAGAGCTTGAGTCCTGGACAGCAGGTCGTGAAGATCGTCCGCGATGAACTTATCGAAATGCTCGGCGGCACAAACGTTCGGCTAAATTTCGCGGCCCAGCCGCCGACGGTCATCATGCTGGTCGGCCTGCAAGGTTCCGGTAAGACAACGACTTCCGGAAAGGTCGCGAAGTGGCTGCAAAAAGGCGGCCACCGGCCAATGCTCGTGTCCGTAGACGTGTACCGTCCCGCGGCCCGCGATCAGTTGAAGGTAATCGCAAAAGATGTCGGAGTGAACATCTGGGAAGGCCATGCGGACGACAAGCCCTTGCAGCTTTGCCAGGATGCCGCCCGCGAAGCGCGGAACACCGCCCACGATGTGGTCGTTATCGACACGGCCGGCCGCCTTCACATCGATGAAGCACTTATGAACGAGCTCCGCGAGATCAAAGACAACATCCATCCTAATGAAATTTTGTTCGTTGCCGATGCCATGCTCGGTCAGGACGCGGTGAAGAGCGCGCAGGAATTCCACCAGAAGCTCGGGTTCAACGGATTTATTCTCACCAAAATGGACGGCGACGCGCGTGGCGGTGCGGCGCTATCGATCAAGCAGGTTACGGGCCAGCCCGTAAAGTTTGTTGGTACAGGTGAGAAGTACGAGGCCCTCGAGCTGTTTCACCCGGATCGGTTGGTGTCGCGGATCATGGGAATGGGCGACATTCTATCGCTCATTGAAAAGGCCGAGGAAGTTGTCGATAAGAAGAAAGCCGCCGAGCTTCAGGAGAAAATGCTGTCGGACAATTTCACGCTGGACGACTTCCGCGACCAGCTGAAACAGATCCGCAAAATGGGCGCGCTCGACCAGATTCTTGCGATGCTTCCCAGCATCGGTCCGTTCAAAGACCTGCAAAAAGTAAAGGTTGATGAAAAGGAACTGGTGCGTGTGGAGGCGATTATCAACTCCATGACGCCGAAGGAGCGGCGGAATCACCAGCTCATTAACGGCAGCCGGCGTAAACGCATCGCGAAGGGAAGCGGGACCAGCGTCCAGCAAGTGAACCAGCTTCTGAAGCAATACGCGCAGACCCGAAAAATGATGAAAGGCATGAAGAATTCGTTTTTCGGCAAGCGACTCAAGGGAATGAAGCTGCCGGAAATGCCGTTTTAAGCTATACTTTTTGGGTTTTTTACACATCGAGGAGGTTGTTTGGTAACAATGCGTTTGTCCCGGATCGGGTCGAAGAAACGGCCCTATTACCGGATTGTTGTCATGGATAAGCGCCGCGCGCGAAATGGGCGCTTTTTGGAGGTGCTCGGACAATACAACCCACTTGCTAATCCGGCTCAGTTGGAGATCAATGCAGAGCGTGCGCAATATTGGCTGTCGAAAGGTGCTGCGCCGTCGGACACGGTGCGGAGCATTCTTCGGAAAAAAGAACTTGTAAAGTAGTGTAAAAGCTCTTCCCGGTCCTCCGCCGCGGATTAATACTGTTTATAGCCGACGATATTCAGCTCAAAAGCATGATGCGATATGGAGGTAGCCATGAAGGAGCTCATCGAGCAGATTGCAAAAGCTCTTGTGGATAATCCTGATCAAGTGTCTGTGCGGCCAATCGAAGGAGAACAAACAACGGTTCTTGAGCTAAGAGTTGCTCAAAGCGACCTTGGTAAGGTCATCGGGAAGCAAGGCCGGACGGCACGGTCGATTCGAACCATTCTCAGTGCCGCGGGAATGAAGCTGAAAAAACGGTTCACGCTCGAGATTTTGGAGTAACGCTTCATCAGTCATTCAGAAGCCTCCTCTATATCCATAGCCCGGATCATAAAAACCCAAGGTTTGAAAGGCGAAGTCCGAATCGAGCAGATTCTCCAAGACGATTCCATCTTTGAACCTGGCCGGCGCGTGATACTTTCGGGCGCCGCCTCAAGAGAAGGTTATGAGCCGGAAACGGAAATTGAATTTTTCCGGAGGCAGCACGGACGATGCGTCGCGAAATTTCGCGGAATTGATTCCATTTCTGAAGCCGAGAAATATATTGGGAGCGAAATCAAGATTCCCGCGGATGCATTGCCTGCCCCCAAAGAGGGTTGGTTTTATACGTTCCAGCTGAAAGGTTGCCGCGTGGTTACGACACACGGCGAATACATTGGAACAGTCACGGATGTGCTCGATGCTGGCGGCACTGAAATTTTGAAAGTCGATAGAAAGGACGAAGAAACGCTCATTCCATTCGCGCAAGAGTACCTGAAACGGATCGAACTGGATCAGCGCGAGATCGAAGTGGACCTGCCGGAAGACTTGCGGGATTTGAACAAGTGACTGCGACGGCGATGTACCGAAGCAACCGGACGGTGGGCCCGACGCTAACTGACGGCGTGGGGGAACCGGCCGGTAGTAAGGAGGTCGCGTAGCGATGTACCCAAGCAACCCGGACGGTGGGCCCGACGCGAACTGACGATGCTATTCGATGTCATTACAATCTTCCCGACGTTCTTCAGCGGCCCATTTGATTACGGGATTATCCGGCGCGGCCGGGGGACGGGACTCATTGACATCAGAGTCCATGACTTGAGGGATTTCACTTCGGATCGGCATCGGACCGTTGACGACAGGCCGTTCGGGGGCGGCGAAGGAATGGTTTTCAAACCTGAACCGATTTTCAAAGCGGTCGAGACGGTTCAGAAGAGTGAACATTCCGAGGTGGTGGTGCTCAGCGCAGCTGGTCGGAAATTCGACCAGGCCGAAGCGCTGCGCCTCTCGAAAGCCGAACAGGTTATTCTGGTCTGTGGCCGCTACGAAGGCATCGATGAACGAGTCGTCGAGCATCTGGCAACCGCGGAAATTTCGATTGGTGATTTCATTCTCTCGGGCGGTGAAATCGCAGCGCTCGTCGTGGTGGATGCCGTGACTCGATATGTTCCTGGAATCGTGGGTAAAGAGGAGTCGATACTGCGGGATTCATTTTCGGACCCCGCCGCGGCAACGCAGCTGGTGGAACATCCCCACTATACGCGGCCTGCGGATTTCCGAGGGTGGAGGGTGCCTGAAGTGCTGATTTCGGGCGATCATGAAGCCGTCCGTAACTGGCGGCACGAAGCCGCACTCAAGAAAACAGAGAGAAATCGGCCGGATTTATTGCCAAGATTGGAGAGCTTATGAACGCATTAGATATGGTTGAGAAACAGCAACTACGGACGGACATTCCGAATTTCAAACCCGGCGATACGATCAAAATCCACGTGAAGATCAAAGAAGGCGATAAGGAACGTATCCAGGTTTTTGAAGGCATTTGCATCGCTCAAAAGCACGGTGGCGTACGCGCGACGTTCACAGTCCGCAAGATTTCCTTTGGACATGGCGTGGAGCGCATTTTCCCTCTGCATTCGAAGGTGATCGACAAAATTGAAGTCGTCCGGTCCGGACGCGTTCGGCGCGCAAAGCTCTATTACATGCGCGCGCTCCGTGGCAAAGCCGCTCGGATCAAGGAAGTCAAAGCCGCGGCGCGATAGGAAAATCAATTGGGCAACTCGGGATGGGGCAAACTGCAGGGGCGGTCTATTACCGCCCCTACAGTGTCCCTCAATCCTAGTTCTAAACCGCTAATGAATCGCCTTCTTGCCGTCGCGTTTATTCTTTTCTGCTTCGAGATCGGTGTCTTTCTCGTCGTTGTGCCATGGTCCCAACTCTGGGAACACAACGTGCTACTGGCGTACTCTTTTCAGCTCCGTGGACTCCTTCTGAATAACTTCTTTCGGGGCGCGGTATCCGGCCTAGGTGTAGTCGACCTCGCACTCGGCTTCTCCGAGCTAGGCCGATTTTGGAAATCTTTGAGGCTGGTCAATCGCTCTGGTGCAAAATGATCCGCTATTACGTCACGGATCGGCATCAGGGTGACGTCGTTGCCTGTGCCGCGCGCGCAGTCCGCGATGGCGTGGATATGGTTCAGGTCCGTGAAAAAGACTTGCCGGCACGAGATCTCTTTAATCTGGTCTGCAGAATACGAGATCTCGCTGCCGGCACAAAAACCCGAGTGCTCGTGAACGATCGTTTGGACGTTGCTCTGGCTTCAGGCGTCGAGGGAGTTCACCTTCCGGCCAACGGCTTGTCGGCCGGCCGCGTGCGTCCGTTCATGAAACTTCTCGGCGTTTCCACACACACGATTGAAGAAGCCATTGCCGCCGAGAAAGACCACGCAAACTTTATTGTTTTTGGTCCCGTATTTGATTCGCCGGGAAAAACTGCCGTCGGTTTGGAATCATTGCTGAAGGCCGTTGCTGCGGTAAACATCCCGGTCCTTGCGATCGGCGGCATGACAGCCGGAAACGCCGATCAAGTCCTCAAGACTGGAGCCGCAGGCATTGCCGGGATTCGGCTGTTTCAAATGGATTGAACAATCCGTTCGACCGCTTCGCGAGGGTCCGCATCTTCTGTGATTCCGCGGCCGACCACGATGTAATCGGCGCCGGCTGCGAGTGCTTCGTGCGGCGTTGCAATGCGCTGCTGATCATCAAGGGATTGATCGGGCATGCGGATTCCGGGGGTGACGATCTTAAAATTTGGGTTGACGGAGCGTCTTAGTAATTGAATCTCTCGGGGCGAGCACACAACGCCGTCCATTCCACATCCTTCAGCTAATAACGCCAGCCGCTGCACTTGCTCCTCTAGCGGTATTTCCACGCCAATTTCGAAAAGCGCCCGCGTGTCGAAGCTCGTCAATACCGTGATCGCGACGACGATTGGCTTGTTGCTGCCGAAATGGGTGTGAAGCTCCTTCGATACGGACTCCATCATGGTGCGGCCTCCGCTGGCGTGGAGCGTCATCATCGAGACGCCGAGCTTGGCCGCCTCCGTTGCAGCCTGCGTTACAGTATTCGGAATGTCATGAAACTTGAGGTCCAGGAAAACCTTGCCGCCGCCTGCAATGATTTCACGTACGATTTGCGGCCCCGATCCGGTGAAAAGTTGACTACCGACCTTGAACATGCCGATGACATCCTGCAACTCGCGGACGAGTTTCAATGCACGGTCGTGCGAGTTGACGTCCAACGCAACGATGATTTTTTCGTTCATTGCCTCATTTGTCCCACGATATCGCGAATCGAAGACAGGTTTCTTTGCTTTAGAAACCTTTCCAAACCTTCAAGGACGTGCAGCGGAGCACGTGGGTCGTAAAAGCTGGCGGTACCGACCTGCACAGCCGAGGCGCCGGCAAGGAAGTACTCAATAGCGTCTTCGGCTTTCACAATGCCGCCGAGCCCGATCACGGGAATCTTCACGGCACGCACACATTGATAAACCATCCGCAGCGTGATCGGGCGGATCGCGGGACCGGAGAGGCCACCGGTGATCGTCTTGATGCGTGGCTTGAAGGTGGCTACATCGATGGCCATCGCCAGAAACGTGTTCGCCACCGTCAGTGCATCAGCCCCGGCATCCTCCACCGCTCGCGCAAGCTCGGCGACGTCTGTAACGTTCGGCGAAAGCTTTACGATCAGTGGCCGCCGCGTGCGCTCTTTTAGCATGCTAACCAATTGCCGGGTCAATACAGGATTCTGACCAAAGACCATTCCTCCGTGTTTCGTGTTGGGACAGGAGATGTTGATCTCGTAGCCTGTAATGCCTTCGCACGCATTGAGCTTGTCAATGACTACCGCGTACTCCTCGTCGGTGAAGCCGAACACGTTCACAAAAACGCCGCATCCGAGTTTCCGGAGAAATGGCATTTTGTCGCGAATGAAGGCATCTACGCCGACATTCTCCAAGCCAATGGAGTTCAGCATACCTGATGGTGTGGGAAACAGCCGCGGAGGCGCATTGCCATCGATTGGCCGAGCGGACGTGCCTTTTACGCAAATGCCACCAATCCGGCGGAGGTCAGCAAATCGCGCGAACTCTTCGCCGTATCCGAAAGTTCCACTGGCAGCAATAACTGGGTTATTGAGCCGGATCCCGGCGAATTCAATCGAGAGATTCACGGTATGTATCATAACGCGGAAGAACGGGTGAGACCGCTCGTCCCGCTGTTCAGGAATGCTCAGGAATGATCAGGAATGACCTGCAGCCAAATGATCCAACCCCTTTGGGATATAATCTCGGTCCGCCATGTCTTTGAAACTCAGCTATCAGCTCATGAATTCCGATGAAGTAAGCACGACATTGAACCGCATCGCTGACGACATTTTGAAAGCCAACAGCGGCAGGCCCCTCGTGCTGATTGGTATTCAGAGGCGTGGGGTCCCGATGGCGCGGCGCATGGCGGTACGGATGGCTGCAAAGATGCAAAGGGAGCCGCAAATCGGAACACTTGATATCAATTTATATCGAGACGACCTCACTCGTGTGGCTTCGCAGCCGGTAGTCCAGAAAACAGAAGTGCCACCGAATATTGACGACCGCGACGTCGTTCTCGTGGATGACGTCCTCTATACGGGCCGAACGATTCGCGCGGCACTCGACGCACTCTGCGATTTCGGCCGGATGCGCACGATTCAACTGGCTGTAATGATCGACCGCGGACATCGTGAGCTGCCGATCGAGGCCAATTTCATCGGAAAAAGAATCACAACGAAGGACGACGAGGTGGTCGAAGTCAGGCTGAAAGAATTCGACGGCGAAGACGCGATCTACGTGATGGAGAAAATCTAGCCGCGTGCTCAAGCGAAAAGATCTGCTGGGAATTGAAGACCTCGGCCGCGAGGAAATCCTGGAAATTCTGGATGCAGCAGAATCTTTTCAAGAGGTTTCTACGCGTCCCATTAAGAAAGTCCCTACATTGCGCGGCAAAACGATAATTAATCTCTTTTTCGAAGCGTCCACTCGAACACGCACATCATTCGAAATCGCCGGAAAGCGCTTATCGGCAGATGTGGTGAACATTTCTTCCTCGACCAGTAGTGTGTCCAAAGGTGAAACATTGATCGACACAGCAAGAACTTTGGACGCGATGGCGGCCGATTGCGTCGTGATCCGGCACTCCGCTTCCGGGGCCCCGCACACATTGGCCAAGCTGACGAAGGCGAGCATCGTGAATGGCGGAGATGGCTCGCATGAACATCCGACCCAGGCGTTGCTGGATGCGTACACGATCCGGCAGCGAAAGCGGCGTTTAAACGATCTGAAGGTCGCGATTATTGGAGATATTGCTCACAGCCGTGTCGCCCGATCGAACACGCATCTGCTGACGAAATTCGGATCGCACGTATGGTTGTGTGCGGCCCCCACACTGATGCCGCTCGGCATCGAGAGAATCGTTTGCGAGAACAATGAATTTCTCCATCTCACCAACTCGATGGATGAAGCAGTTGAACATGCTGACGTGGTGATGATGCTGCGGATACAGTTCGAACGAATGACGGAATCATTTTTTCCATCGGTCCGGGAGTATTTCCGATACTACGGTCTTACTAGCGCGCGCGCACGATGGGCGAAGCCGGACGTCATCATCATGCATCCGGGACCGATGAATCGCGGCGTTGAAATCGCGACGGATGTGGCCGACGGCCCATTCTCCGTGATCCTCGATCAAGTCTCTGCAGGTGTGGCCGTGCGAATGGCGATTCTTTATCTACTGCTGGGGGGATAGTGAATCTGCTCGTCAAGAATGGGAGGGTGGTGGATCCCGCGCTGAATATCGATAGAATTGCCGATGTTATCATTCGCGATGGAATGATCCACTCGGTCGGTGACGGGAGCGTTTCCGATCTGCCTGTCTTTGACGCGTCCGGCTTGATCGTCGCTCCCGGATTTTTCGACATTCATGTGCATCTGCGCGAGCCTGGGACCGAGGAAGCAGAGACGATCGCGACGGGGGGGAATGCCGCGGTGGCAGGCGGGTTCACGGCTGTCGCCGCCATGCCGAATACGAAGCCTCCGAATGATAATCCTTCAATTACCCACTATATCGTCGCTGAAGCGCGCAGATCGTCGCCTGCGCGCGTTTTTCCGATCGGCGCAATCACCAAGGAGCAAAAGGGCGAAACTTTGGCCGAAATCGGTGAAATGTTTGAGGCCGGCATCGTCGGCATTTCGGATGACGGCAAGCCCGTCATGAATGCCCAGTTGTTTCGGCGCGCTCTCGAGTATGCACTGACGTTTGACATGCCCGTCATTCAGCATTGCGAAGACGTCGATCTCTCGAAAGGCGGCGTCATGCACGAAGGCATGTACTCAACACGGCTCGGATTGAAGGGTATTCCGGCGGCGGCAGAGGAAGCCATGGTGTCGCGGGATCTCATTCTGGCCCACATGACCCGAGGCAAATATCATATCGCCCATCTCAGCACCGGCCGCGCCGTCGACATGGTGCGCGAAGCTAAGGCTCGTGGGCTACGAGTGTCCGCGGAAGTGACACCGCATCACTTCACACTTACAGATGCAGCCGTTGCGGATTACGATACGAATGCGAAAATGAATCCGCCGCTACGATCGGCAGACGACGTCGCAGCATTGATCGAAGGCATCAAGGACGGCACCATCGATGCCATTGCTAGCGACCACGCACCACATCATGTGAACCTGAAAATGCTTGAATTCGACCGCGCCCCATTTGGCATCACGGGTTTGGAAACTGCTGTGGCGTTGGCACTGACGAGGCTTCAACTGCCGGTTAGGCGGTTCGTCGAGCTGTTTTCGACCAATCCGCAGAAAGTTATGAAAGTGAAGCCGTGGGGATTGTTTAATGGAAGCCCTGCGGATCTCACGGTGCTCGATTTGAAGCGCAACTGGACATTTGAGGTGAATCAATCGCGTTCGCTCAGCCGAAACTCTCCATTCCATGGATGGCATCTCACAGGCAAAGCCGTTGCGACAATCGTCGGAGGCAAGGTTGTTTACGAAGATCGTGCGTAACGTATTTCTGGCGTTCGCGGCTTACTGCTTCATCGTTCCCGCGCAAGCACAAGTTTCAGCTGCGCAGAGGGTTCTCACAAACGCGAAATTTCAAGCGGCTGAAGAGTTCATTGCAAAAGATCACGATCGACTCGTGCGCGAAATCATTCAAATCACGGAAATCGAAGCACCGCCGTTCAAGGAAGAAAAGCGCGCCAAAGCCTTTGCGGATATGTTGCGGCAAAGCGGGCTCTCGGATGTCCAGATCGATGCTGAGGGGAACGTCATCGGCACTCGTGAAGGAACCGGTGGTGGGCCGGTGATCGCGATCGCCGCACACCTCGACACTGTTTTTCCAGAAGGGACAAACGTCAGAGTCCGCCGTGAAGGCACAAAATTACGTGCTCCCGGAATCGGCGACGACTCACGCTCGCTTGCCGTCCTGCTGGCGATAGTTCGCGCGATGGATGCGGCGAAGATCCAAACCGCGAGTGACATTCTTTTCATCGGCAACGTGGGGGAAGAAGGCCCTGGCGACCTGCGTGGCATGAAATATTTGTTTCAGAAAGGGTCGTATAAAGACAAGATCAAGATGTTCATCTCGCTCGATCCTTTTGGTCCGGGAAACGACATCACCGTCGGTGGAATCGGGAGCAAAAGATTTAAAGTGACGTTTAGAGGTCCCGGTGGACACAGCTTTGGATCATTCGGACTGGTCAGTCCTGCATATGCTTTGGGAAATGCGATCGCGAAGCTTTCAAGAATGCAGGTCCCATCAAGGCCAAAGACTACCTTCAACGTTGGCGTAATTGGCGGTGGCACCTCCGTCAATTCAATTCCTTTCGAATCGTGGATGGATGTAGACATACGTTCCGAAACGAAGGAGGAACTGAATAAGGCAATCGACACGTTCAGCCGACTGATGCGTGAAGCCGCAGAAGAAGAGAATCGCGCCCGGTCAACGTCTCAAGGCAGGATTGAAGTCGACGTAAAACTCATCGGTGACCGCCCTTTTGGACAGATCCCAATTACCGCGCCCATGGTTCAAACCGCAGCCGGCGTCATCGAAGCCTTCGGGATGTCTCCCGCCTATGGCATCAGTAGTACGGACTCGAATATTCCGATGAGCATAGGCATCCCGGCGATCACCTTGGAATCCGGCGGTACCGGCGGCCGCAATCACACATTGGACGAATGGATCGACGTGGACAAGAGTGCAAGCCTACGAGGTATCAACATCGCCATGGGAATCTTGGTGGCCCTTGCCGGTGTTCAATGAGATGTGTCGTGAATTAGCTTTGGCCCACGTCTTCGCGCGCAACTCGAGCCCAACCGCTCCTCCGGCCTTGATATTGTCTAATGCGAAAATTCTGATTGATTATTGCGACACTGCTTTTGGAGCAATCCATCCGGATGGCGATTTGCTGCAGTGTAAGCTCCGTCGAACTGAGCAAATACTTCACTCTCTCGATTTCTTCCGCCGAAAAGCTTCGTCCCTGTTTCCTACGCATTGTGTGATCATGCTAGAGGCAGGACGACAGCGTAACAATAGCTCAAGAGTTCCGGGTCACCCGGCACCAAAGGTCAAGTGCTCAACTGGTGGGGTTGCGGGGTTCGCTCCTACGCAACGACGAGGTTAAGGATCCTATTCTTCACGTAGATCTTCTTCCGGATCTGCTTTCCATCCAAGTACCGTGTGATCGCAGGATCTTTCGTGGCAGTTTCGAGCACCGTAGCTTCCGGCGCCTCCGCTTGTACAAGGATCGTTCCCCGCAGTTTGCCGTTGATTTGCACAGCGACTGTGACCTTCTTCGACTTCGTATACGCCTCATCCCACGCTGGCCATTTTTGCAAGAAGATTGAGGGCTTGTGTCCCGTCCGTTGCCAGAGTTCTTCAGAGAAATGTGGCGCAAAGGGAGCTAATGCAGTCAAGAATGCCTCGATGGTCTCTTGATCGGGAGGTTCATTCGTCGAGGCAATATCATTCACAAACTCCATGAATGAACTCACGATGGTGTTCATCCGGAACGTTTCGAGACGTTCTGTCACGTTCTTGATGAGAACGTGACGTGACCTGAGTATCTTCTCGGAAGGAGACGCCGTCCAGCGGCCATTGTGCATCAATACCCAATGCCAAGCCCGCTTCAAGAAACGGTAGACTCCCTCGATACCGTGATCGCTCCACTCGGCATCGAGCTCCGGTGGGCCAACGAACAATTCGTACATCCGAAGGGAATCGCAGCCAAAATCGCGAACAAGGGGGTCGGGATTGACCACGTTGCCTTTGGACTTCGACATTTTCTCCGCTTTGCCGCTCTTGCCGACGTATGTGATCATGCCCTGGTTGAACAGCCGTGAGAAGGGTTCATCGAAGTCGACCACGCCGATGTCGTGCAGGAACATGGTGAAAAATCGCGCATACAAGAGATGCAGAATCGCGTGCTCTACCCCGCCGACATACATATCCACCGGGAGCCACTCTCGACCTTTTTCTGTGATGAGCGTGTCTTCGGCGCGAGGCGATGCGTAACGCAAGAAATACCACGACGAGCCCGCCCATTGCGGCATCGTGTCCGTCTCACGCTTGGCCGGTCCTCCGCAGTTCGGACAACGCGTGTTCACCCAATCGTGAATGGCAGCAAGCGGTGATTCGCCCGTACCGGTCGGTTGGTAACGTTCCACGTCCGGCAATCCAACTGGCAAGTCTTCTTCCGGCACCGGAACCAAACCGCAATTAATGGAGCAGTGAATGATTGGTATTGGCTCGCCCCAATAGCGCTGACGCGAGAAAACCCAATCACGGAGCTTGTAATTTACGGTCGCACGACCGAGGCCCTTCTCCTCAAGCCATTTGACAATCGCTTTGCGCCCTTCGGCCGATGGCGTACCCGTGAACCGGCCGGAGTTGATCATGGTACCTTCGCCGATGAATGCTTTTTCAGCGACCCCCGGTGTTGACGAGATGACCTCACGGATTTCCAATCCAAATGTCTTCGCAAATTCGTAGTCGCGCTCATCGTGCGCAGGAACGGCCATGATTGCGCCGGTGCCGTAGGCCATCAGCACATAGTCCGCAATCCAGATGGGGATCTTCTCGTTATTTACAGGATTGATAGCGTATGCGCCCGTGAAGACACCAGTCTTCTCCGTCCTTGCGGCGCGATCCACGTCACGTTCGCTCTTCACCTGCTCGACGTAAGCGTCAACGGCCTGCGCCTGCTCGGCCGAAGTGAGCGCTTTGACCAATGGATGCTCCGGCGCCATAACCATATAGGTGGCGCCGAAGAGCGTATCTGGACGAGTAGTAAAAATGTTTAGCGGATGCTCAGTTCCATTCGCGGCGATTGCAATGAACGTGACCTCCGCGCCTTCGGAGCGGCCGATCCAGTTGGTTTGCATGGTCTTGACCTTTTCCGGCCAATCGAGTTTCTCGAGTCCGGTCAGCAAGCGGTCGGCATACTTCGTGATCCGAAGCATCCACTGATTGAGTTCCTTCTTTGTGACTTCGGTACCGCAGCGTTCACAGCGGCCATTGACGACATCTTCATTCGCGATACCCGTCTTGCAGCTCGGACACCAGTTGACCGGCATGAAAGTCTTGTATGCCAGTCCGGCTTTGAACATTTTTACGAAGATCCACTGTGTCCATTTGTAATAGCCCGGATCGGTTGTATTGATTTCGCGCGACCAGTCATACATCGCGCCGATCTCGTGAAGCTGGCGCTTAAAATTTTCCACATTCCGTTGCGTGCTAACCGCTGGGTGAATACCCTTCTGAATGGCATCGTTTTCGGCAGGCGAGCCGAACGCATCCCAGCCCATCGGGTGAAGCACTTTGAATCCCCGGAGCCATTTGTATCGAGACCAGCAATCCGGCAACACATAGCTCCGCCAATGCCCGACGTGCAATCCTGAACCTGACGGATAAGGGAACATGTCGAGGCAGTAGTATTTCGGGCGCGGATCGTCGTCTGTAGCTTCGTGAAGGCTGTTTGAGATCCAGTACTCGCGCCACTTCGGCTCGATTTCGCCAGGACTGTAATTTTCAACGGACATAGTCAGATGATTATAACAACTACTCCCATTCGACCGAGTTCCGGTGGGTATCCATAGCGCGGTTGGCCAGTTTGTCGGCTTCTTTGTTTTTTTCGCGGCGGACGTGGGAGATGGAGAAGCGGGGAATGAGGGATTTCCAGCGGAGGGCAGAGTCGTAGAGGAGGCGGATGCCTTCGTTCTTGACGTTGTACTCGCCAATGATTTGT
>QHXA01000102.1:0-8232 GCA_003222755.1 Acidobacteriota bacterium | reverse complement strand
CGGCAAACACATGAAGCTCTTCACAGCGGGAAAACACAGCGAAGCGCAGCGCGGCGAGAAGCGCAGAGTATTCGGCAAAGTTGTTCGTACCGGTCCCGAGGTATTCAGCGATGCGGGCAACTCCAGGAAAATACACGCCGATGCCCGCGTCGCCGGGATTGCCGCGCGAGCCTCCGTCGATGTAGGCCTCAAGCCTCATGCGACTTCAAATGGGTGATCCAGATTCTCGGGATCGTAGAGGATACGCTGGCAGGCGTCACAAGCGATGATCTGGTCGTTCCTGCGGATTTCCTGGAAGACCTGAGGCCGGATCCGGACCTGGCAGATTTCGCATACTTCGTTCCGCGCAGCAGCAACGCCGATTCCGCCTCGATGTTTACGGACGCGCTCGTAACGCGAAATGAGGTCTGGCGATACGGAAGTCTGGATTTCTTTGCGCTCTTTCAGGTAAGACTCGAGGGCGCTGAGATCACGTTTGTTGTCTTCTTCAAGCTGCTTCCGCTCCGCGTTGACATTCTGCTGATCTTGTTTCAGCCGTGCTTCGGCGGCGTGGAGATCGGCCTGGCCATTTTCCGCCTCCATCATCAGATTGAGAACGTCGTCTTCAAGTTTTCGGATCGCTTGCTGCGCGTGCTCAATCTCATGCTGAAGCGCGCGGTACTCTTCGTTCGTCTTGACCGCCATCATTTGGTCGCGGTATTTGGATATCTTGGTTTCGATACCGCTGATCTCGGTCTCCAGTCGTTTACGGGTGCCCTGATTCGACTTTGCTTTTTCCTTAGCAGTATCGACAGCCGCCTGTGCGGACCTCAATTTTTCATCAAGCGCTTTCGAAATGCCGGGAAATTTATCGATTCGGGTTCTGAGTTGCTGGATAGAGAGGTCGATCGACTGCAGACGGATCAGTTGCTTTAGGTCCGGATTCATTCGTTTAGAAATGGGCCCAGTAGGACTTGAACCTACGACTGCCCGGTTATGAGCCGGGAGCTCTAACCGACTGAGCTATGGGCCCAGTAAAAACTAAAGGGGCGCCAAAGCGCCCCTTTAGTTTACCTTAGTCGCGCCCAGTCCCATCGAGAAAGGCGCGCAACCGCCGGCTGCGGCTCGGATGCCGCAGCTTCCGCAGCGCCTTGGCTTCGATTTGGCGGATACGCTCGCGGGTGACAGCAAAGTTCTGGCCCACTTCTTCCAGCGTGTGCTCGGTTCCGTCTTCGAGTCCAAATCGCATTTTGATCACGCGCTCTTCGCGCGGCGTGAGCGTATTCAGAACTTGCTCGGTCATTTCCTTGAGGTTGATGTTAATGACGGCATCAGCCGGCGACACGACGCCACGATCTTCGATGAAATCCCCAAGATGCGAATCTTCTTCTTCGCCGATCGGCGTTTCCAACGAGATCGGTTCCTGCGCAATCTTCAGAACCTTGCGGACCTTCGATACGGGAATATCCATTCGCTTTGCGATTTCTTCGCTGGTAGGTTCACGTCCTAGTTCTTGTACCAGAGCACGGGAAGTGCGGATCAGTTTGTTGATCGTCTCGATCATGTGCACCGGAATACGGATGGTTCGCGCCTGATCCGCGATCGCACGCGTAATCGCCTGGCGAATCCACCAGGTCGCATATGTGGAGAATTTGTAACCACGCCGGTATTCGAACTTATCCACCGCCTTCATGAGGCCGATATTGCCTTCCTGGATCAGATCGAGAAACTGCAGTCCACGATTCGTATACTTTTTTGCGATAGAGACCACCAGTCTCAGGTTCGCCTCCACGAGTTCGCGTTTCGCGATTTCGGCTTGAATTTGGCCGGCCATGATCGTTTGCAGCGTCCGTTTCAACTCGAGCGCGGAGGATTTGGTCGCTTCTTCAACGTCGGCGATCTTCGCCTTCACTGTCCGGATGTCTTTCTGTATGGCTTTCCGATACTCCTTCTTTGTATGGTCCGCCTTGCGTTCGAGTTTGTTCAGTTCCTGTTCCAGCGGCCGTACCCGCTCGACGGTCTCCTTCATCAAGCCGACCAACCGCAGTTTCTCAGAGTTCGAGAATTCAAGGGACCGAACGAGTCGTGACAGTTGCACTCGAGTGCGGCCCAGACTCCACAACGCGCGCCGGTACTGTGGCTTCTTGGATTTTGGTGTCTCGTCGACTTTGGCTCGGAGCTGCTGGATCTTTTTGTACGTCTTGCCGATCTGGTCGATGAGATCGAGTGTTTCCTCGTGCTTTTCCTCGATCTTTTCGTCAGTCAGTTCTTCGTCACTGAACTGGAGAATATCTTTGATGATGCTGGGATCTCTCTTGAGCTGTTCGCCGAGTGAAATAATCTCTCGCACGATGACAGGCGCACGAGACAGCACCTTCAACACCGTGAGCTGCCCACGCTCGATGCGTTTTGCGATCTCAACTTCACCGTCGCGTGTCAGCAAGGGAACAGTTCCCATTTCGCGAAGGTACATGCGAACGGGGTCGTTCGTTTTTTCCAGGGCGCCTGGGGTAAGATCCAGCTCAATGCCCTCTTCGGGCGCTTCGCCATCGAATTTCTTTTCGCCGGGAATCTTGTCGAGTGCGGCGAAATTCTGATCGTCGGTATCGATGACCTCAATGCCAGCGGTGCCGAATGCCGAAAACAAGTCGTCCAAATCCTCGGCAGAAGAGCTGATTTCGGGCGGCAACAAATCGCTCACTTCATCATAAAGGAGATATCCCTTCTCCTTGCCCATATCGATCAGCTTCTGGACGCTGTCGTCGTACTTATCCTCAAGACCGCCGACTACCGGGTCTTCCAAAACCGAACTTTTGGAAGCAATGTCGTTGTCAGTTGTGTAACTTTTTTTAATATTACCTTTAGTCATTCCTGTACTCACTAATACGCTGTTCCCCTGTGTTTTCAAGCCTTAAAACTCGCAACTCGGTTCCTTTCGGCAACAATTTCCATGTGCCTGCGCACCAAGTCGGCGGGAGCGGGCCCGGATCCGTACTGTTTCAGCTGTTGGCGGATTTCTTCTAATTTTTTGACGAGGTGGCTATCGTAGAGTCGCTTTACTGAATCCAGTGCCTGGTCGTCCGAAATTGGTCCAAAAGGTTCCAAAACCGCGGCTCGGACCTCGGCCTTTAGGGCTTCATCTTTGACGTTCCCCAGCGCCGTTTCGATGTGTCGTGCGGGATCTTTCACAAGCTGTTCGAGGACCGCACGGGACCAGATTCGATTGCCAAAATCACCCTCCAGAATCGGCTGCAATGCCGCTGCAATATCTCTGCCCTGCAGCAGGGCCTGTATCAATTGCTTCTCGGCGATCGTCAACTTGCGTGCGGTTTCGAGCGGGCTCGGAGCCGGTACGATCGGCCGAACATCCGGACGCCGAGGCGTGAGCTTCAGACGTTCCAAAATCAGGCTTTCGGGCACTTTGAAGCCTTCAGCCACCGACCGGGCGACTTCCAGTTGTTCGACACGATCTTCGATTCTTGCGACATGTTGCATGACATCATTCACGGCAGTCGCTTTCGCCGCGGGGTCGTCAAGATCGTGTTGTTTCGCCGCCTCAGCCATCAGATACTGCCAAAAATATGGCGCTCCGGCCAACAACCGGGCGTATACCTCTCCCCCCTCTTTCCGGACGTAATCGTCAGGATCGAGACCGTTGTCGAGCTTCAGAATGCGAACCCGTAATCCTTTAGCCAGAAGCAGATCGATCGAACGCCGCATGGCGTTCTGCCCGGCCGCATCCGGGTCGTAATTCATGACGACCTCAGGCACGTAGCGAACCATTAAGGCGACCTGTTGTTGGGTCAGCGCGGTTCCACACGACGCAACCACATTCTCGATTCCAGCCTGATGCAGGCTGAGGCAGTCGAAATAGCCCTCGACAATGATGAGCCGGCCCGACTTCTGCGCCACATCTCGCGCGAGGTGTAAGGCGTAGAGAACTTGCGATTTCGAATACAATGGCGACTCGGCCGAATTCAGGTATTTCGGCTGAGCGTCAGCCGCTAATGCGCGGCCCCCGAACGCGATGATCTTGCCTCGCTCGTTCCAAATCGGAAAGATGAGACGACGCCGAAATCGATCGTAAACTTCACCGCGCTCATTCTTCAGGAACAGCCCGCTGGCGACGGGGTCATGAAGGCGCAAATGATTCATCAAACCGCTTGCAGGAGCGTACCCAAGGCCAAATCGCTTCACAAACGCCGGTGTGACCTTTCGTTTTTCGATGACCTGTCGTGCGGACGCCCCTTCATTCGTGGACAGCATCTGCTGGAAATACGCGGCAGCGCGCTCATGGATTTCAAAAAGCTGCTTCCGTTCGTCGGATTTGGAATTGTCCATCCCCCCGGCGGGGACAGGAATCCCGCACTTATCGGCGACCAATTGAACGGCTTCTGGAAATGGCACTTTTTCTGCCAGCATCACAAATGAAAAAATGTCGCCACCCGCGTGACAGCCAAAACAGTGAAAAAATTGCTTATCGCGATGAACCGTAAACGAAGGTGTCTTTTCGGAATGGAAGGGACAAAGCCCCTTCAATGTGTTCCCTGTCCCCTTTAGGCTGACGTAATCTGAAACCACGCGGACGATGTCGGCAGAATTGCGAACCGTGTCGGTGAAATTGTTCATCCAGGGGCGCCGCGGGGGTCCGAAAACGAAATCAACTAATTTATACGTTGCGCGATGAAAATATCAAGAGCTAATTCACCGTTCGTAAATCTGCAGCAACGCACAAAACTGGAATTCTTCTTTACCTATGACCGCAAGGTGACGATTGTGACGCCACGGCCGCCTTCGGACTGGGACGCGGATTCAAAATGACTCACGTGGGGATGAGCATTGAGGAGTTCCGATATCGCTTGGCGAAGCGCTCCGGTACCCATGCCATGAACGATGCGGACGGTGTTCATCTGGGCCAGGAATGCGTCATCGAGAAATTTGTCTGCGATTTCGACCGCTTCGTCCACTCTTCGGCCGATGATATTAATTTCATTTTTCTCGAGCGGCTTCGTTGAAATGTTTACGTGCACATTCTGCGGCAGTTTCAGGGGTGTCTGGCCGACAACTTCGAGGTCGGACATCGGACGCCGCAATTTGATGTTTCCAACCAGCACCTCCGCCTGCTCGCCTTGCACGGTTGTCACCCTTCCTGTTACGGACAACGACATGACGCGAACAGCCTGTCCCTCTTTTATAGGCACAGCGACGCGGGAAGCATCGGCTGAGGATAATTTCGCCGATGACTCCATTTGCTCTTTTTCGCGCGCCACCTCCCGCGTCGCTTGGGCTTTTGCGTTTGCAAGTCTCTTCTGAAACTTCTTCACCGATTCATCGCGTACGGACTCCAGCTCTCGCGACGCGCGGTCGGACATTTCTTGCACGATGCGATCGAGCTTCTTTTCGACGTTCGCAATTTCCTGTCTGTGTTGCTCTTTGAGCTGATCCAATTCCTTCTGTCTCCAATCCTCAAAGTCCCTGCGTTCTCGCTCGAGCCGTCCCTTCTCCTGCTCCAACTCCACGATCCGTCGTCTCAGCTCCTCAACGTAGCCCGCAGCCTCCACATCAGCCGTATCGAGGAATGCAACAGCGGACTCCAGCACCGGCCGCGGCAACTGTAGCCGCTCGGCAATCTTGAGGCCGCTGGACGCGCCGGATAGCCCGTGAATCAGCCGATAAGTCGGCTGTAGGGTGATTTCATTGAATTCCATTGCAGCATTCGCAATGCCCGGGGTGGTCTCGGCATACAGCTTCAGTCGGTTGTAATGTGTCGTGGCGACCACAAAGGCGCCAATGTCGCGAAACTGCTCGAGCACCGCTCGGGCGAGCGCGGCGCCCTCACCCGGTTCTGTGCTGCTACCGATCTCATCCAGAAGAATCAGGGAGCGTTCGGTAGCCGATTCCAGCATCGATTTGATGGCCAGCACGTGCGCCGAAAAGGTGCTGAGATGGTTCGTGATTGATTGTTGGTCGCCAATGTCCGCGAGAACGCGATCGAAAATCGGCAAGGTTGCTTCTTCGGCCGGAACCGGCATCCCCGACTGTGCCATCAAAGCAAGTAGTCCCGTCGTTTTAAGCACCACAGTTTTTCCGCCGGCATTGGGTCCGCTGATCACCAGAACCCTGCGGCCCGCATCCATGTCCAGCGATATCGGAGTCATCGCCGAATGCTCACGCCGCAGATTGTCCTCCAGTAAGGGATGTCGTGCGTTGATCAAACTGAGCAGCGAGCCAGGCGAAACGTCAGGCCGAACACAATCGAAGTCCCGGCCGAACCGAGCCTTTGCAAACACCAGCTCCAGATACGCCGAGAGCGCTCGCGCGGATTCGATTGGGCCGGCACTCGTCTGAATCAGATCCGTGAGTTCGGCAAGAATGCGCGCGATTTCCGCCTGCTCTTCGTCTTGCAATCGCACAAGCTCGTTGTTCATTTCGACGACTGCCAGTGGTTCCATGAAGACCGTGGCGCCACTGGACGAAGTGCCGTGAATAATGCCGTCCACGGCCCGTTTTTGCTCCGTCCGGACCGGAATGACAAAACGCCCGTTACGAACCGTCACGAGCTGCTCTTGCAGCTGTGACGAATACGCCGGACTCCGAAGCATGGATTCGAGCTTTTCCGTCAGCCGAGATCTGGCGGCGGCAATTGCTCGCCGAATCCTGCGCAGATCAGGACTGTAGTTCTCATCGATTTCGCCGTTCTGAACGGCGCGTCGAAGGTGTTTGCTGAGATCGCGCAGGTCCGGAAGCCGCTGTGCTCTTTGCGCGAGTTTTGGAAAGCTTTCCCGTTCTTGGTTCCAACGCATACGTAGCCCTTCAATGTGTGCGAGGAACAGCTGGATCGCCTCGATTTCGGACACGTCAAGCACCGATCCCGCAACAGCCAGCTTATCGATCGCTTGAGCGAGCAGTGGAATATCGGTAAATACGACTCGGTGCTCGCGCAGATACTGCATCGCTTCGGCCGTGATGGCGTGCTCATTGTCGAGCTTATCGGCATCGAGAATCGGTTCGAGATCGTCCAGAGCATACCGTGCTGCCGACGTTGAAACGTACCGGCCAAGCAGATCCTTCAACCGGTAGTATTCGAGGGCGTCGAGAGAGAAATCCATGGAGGGATTATTGCCTGTTGATGAGACTGGCGACGACAGCGGCGCCATACCCGTTGTCGATGTTCACGACCGTTACATTCGACGCACAACTGTTCAGCATAGCGAGTAGTGCCGCGAGCCCATTGAAGCTCGCGCCGTATCCAATACTCGTTGGCACCGCGATTACGGGAACCGAGACGAGGCCACCGACCACGCTAGGCAGCGCTCCTTCCATGCCCGCTACGACGATCACCACACGGGCTTTGGTCCAACGGTCACGGCGGTCCAGCAACCGGTGAAGGCCGGAGACTCCGACATCGTAAAGCGAATCCACCGGATTGCCCATGACTCTTAGCGTCACAACCGCCTCTTCCGCTACCGGCATATCGGAAGTACCAGCAGAGATCACCATCACCGTCCCCTTGCCGTAGCTCTTCTTGTCCTTGACGATTGCAATCGCCCGGGCCCCCTCGTGAAATTCAGCTTCCGGAGCGATCTGCTGCACGCGCTCAAACTGTGCAGCCGTTGTGCGGGTGACGAGGATATTGTGCTCGTGCTCATACATGGATTGGACAATCCGCGCGACCTGCTCGATGGTTTTGCCGCCGCCGAAAATCACTTCCGGAAAGCCCTGCCGCAAACTCCGATGGTGGTCGATATTCGCGAATCCCAAGTCCTCGAACGGCAGAGCCCGCAGCCGATGCAGGGCGTCCTCTGAAGAGATCCCGCCTGCTTTGTGTTCTTCCAAAATCTTGCGGATCTGGTCTTCGGTCATAACTGTAGGGGCGGTCTATGACCACTCACAATGCGTCACAGCATGTGCAACTCTCTATAGCATTCTAACGGACGATTTGGTGTATTCAGAGGGTCGTTAAATAGGGCCTGGATGTCTTTGCGGGAAATGCGGGACTGAAGGTATGCGGTGTACAGTCGTCTGCCCAGCGCGTAGCCAAGCAATTGGCTAAGCATTCTCATGGTCTTTTGTTTTCCGGCCTTGGCTTCGACGGCGGACCGCAGTGCGGCAAAATGTTGCACACGGGGACGCTTGCCGGGATCGACGAGAAGCTCAATAGCTCTGGTGAGGCGGTCGTCCCGCCCAATCTGGCTGAGAACGCGTTCGGCCAGAGATTCGATTCCATCGCGAGAGGAATCGAGGAGTTTCGAG
>QHXA01000739.1:7590-8046 GCA_003222755.1 Acidobacteriota bacterium | reverse complement strand
GCGCAAGCAGGGCAAGCCGAATTGGAGATTCACAACCTATCTCCAACGACGCCCCTGAAGATCCTATCTGCTTTAACGTACAATCCGGCATTCACGATCGGCGATGACATACCAGCGTCGATCGCACCTGGCGCGTCCGGCATCCTGAAAATCCGCTATTCGGCCCAATCCCGCCCTGTTGGTGGTTCTGTGGCGTTGGTACTTTCGGAGACGCTTGGCCCTACACCTACGATCGCAATCCCACTCAACATCAAGCTACCGGAGGAGGAGAAACCCCCTTCGCTCACGCGCGATGACATAGAGCGCATCATCAGGCAAACGCCAAAGCCGAACATCCCGTAATTGGAAAATTCTGCTACTGAATCAGCCGCCGCGTTTCCTTCAGTTTTGTCTTCAGTTCTTCCGCCGCGGCAGCCCGTTCGTCGACTGTAGTTACGACGTGCGGCGTAATGAGCA
>QHXA01000739.1:6102-7463 GCA_003222755.1 Acidobacteriota bacterium | reverse complement strand
ACCCGTTAACGGAATTGTCTCGCCGTCCTGAATAACGATCGTAGATTTCACGGCCGATTTCCCGATGACCGGCGCGACAATGGCGGATGTCGTGTTCGCTCCGGCCTGGCTAACTTCCTGCTGTATCGCCAACGTCACATTACCGCCTTCATTGATCTGCGGCGTCACGCTCAAAATCACGCCGGTGTCTCTAAATTGGATTGTCTGAGCAAATAAGTTAGTACCACTCTGTTGAACCGGCGTGACAGAGGACGAGGTCGGTATCGGGACTTCAGCCCCGACCTGCACTTGAGCGGTGACATTGTTGCTCACGAGAATTGACGGCGCCGAGAGGGTGCGCACGCGCGACCGGTTCTCCGAGGCATTTAAGAATGCTACCAGTTCACGTGTGCGGCCGATGAACGCGAACGTTGTTGCTGCCAGTGCGGGCGGACCCGAGGCCGAACCTTGGAAGCTTGCGGTCGTCTGCGGGTTTGCCAAAGTACCTCGGTTTTGCAGAATCGCAGAGAGTCCCAGTGAGAGCCCGTGATCCAGAACCACTTCGTAGATCTGCGCATCAATAAGCACCTGGCGAGGTAATACATCGAGCTCTTGGATCGTTCGTTCGAGCACCTGGTAATCTTGCGGAGTGGCCTGAATCACCAAAGCATTATTGATGCTGTCGGCGACGATGTGCAGCTGTCCCGACAGCCTGGCTGCTGGAACTTCTGCGGCACCCTGAACTGCCGTAGAAGCCCCGGTCAGTGGCGCAGCACCAGGCGCGGGAGTTGGGGGCGGACCGGTCTGGGGCGGCGGCGGAGCAGGGGTTGCGGCTACAGCTGGAGCCGGCGTTCCCGTGTATAGCTCCTGCAGCACTCTCTGAATGTCGGCGGCTTTCGCATTTTTGGCACGATAGACAAAATTGCGGACGCCCGCATTTTGCAGCGGTTGATCGAGCCGTTCCAACCACCGCTCCACTTCTGGAAAAACCGTAGCATTCGGCGTGATCACAAGGATTGAATTCAGACGTTCCATCGGTAAGAACCGGATCGCGGAATTCTTATCCGATAGCGCGTAACCGGCGAAGACAGTCCTTACGTCATCGACGATATCTTTAACGTTGCTGTTTTTCACCTGGAAGAGCCGAACTCGTTCGCCCTGGAAGGCGCGGGTATCAAAGAGATCGACAATTTCAAGAAGCTTTCGCAAGTTGCTGCGGCGGTCGCTCACAAGCAGGATGTTGCCCTGAACGACGATATTTCCACCTTCGGACAAATACGGCATGAGCAATCGAGACATTTCCTCGGCCGCTACAAACTTCATCGCGATCACCTGCAGCACGATTTGATCATCTGAGGCTACCGGCTGCTGAGTGTCTTGAA
>QHXA01000739.1:5252-6043 GCA_003222755.1 Acidobacteriota bacterium | reverse complement strand
CATCGTTGCGCCGTTCATCTTCAGTATCGCCTCGAGTAGCGGGAACAAATCTGACCGGCGTAAGTCGCCGGACGTCGTCATGGTCACGTTACCTTTCACCATAGGGTCGATGATGTAATTGAGCCTGAGCACGTCGGCGATAATTCGGACAACTCCATAAATGTCTTGGTTATCGAACCGCAAATTAATTGGAACAATCGGATCGTCTTGCGCGGGAACAGGTGTCGTGGGCGGTGGTGGCTGAACTGGCTGAGCTGGTACCTGCGCGGGCGGTTGAGGCGCCGGCTGAAGTGGCGGCCCGACCGCAATCGCGGGCCTGGGATCAGAAATGTCGACCTCCAGGGAACCGAACGGTGTAAAAACGAACTTTTTTCCGGGACCAGGTTGCCTCTCTTGTTGCTGCTGCTGTTGCGCGGCTTGCCGCGCTGTTCCGCTCAAGGTGAATATCGACGAGATAAGCAACAGCGCTACACAATACTGGGTTCTTTTCATGAACTCTCTCATTGGGGATCGGCGACCCACACGTTGCCGAATGGTGTATACATCCAATGGCCTTTACCCTGGCCAGGAGTCGGGTTGGGGGGCGGCGTGGACGGTAGTGGTGGCGGCGTCGTTCCACTACTCGCAGCCGAAGCCGACGGCGCAGACACAATCGTTACGGCTGCCGACGGACCGGATGCTGCCCCAGTTCGTGTGTGATCTCGCGGAGCATCATTCAGTCCAATGGTCGTGCGAACGCCATTCGCAGCCATAACGACGGAATCCTTTTGAATCTCGACCAGCTGCCAGTT
>QHXA01000739.1:0-5244 GCA_003222755.1 Acidobacteriota bacterium | reverse complement strand
GATTCGTTACCTATCGACATGGTGCCAAACAAGAGCGGTTTCGGTCCGGCCTGCTGCACGTCTTTAGGAGCGACGATAGCGATGACGTTACGATCAAAACTGAAAAGATTTTTCGTAGGGATTTCGGTCCAGTCATCCGGACGAGCCAAAGCTTCGCTGATGGCCGGAATGGTCCGCGCCGCCTCAGGTTCAGCCTGAATAGCTTCGACCCGGTGACTCGTTTCGAACTCGCGCCAGTTTCGGCGAACCTTCAGAACTCCGGCGGCAAGTAAGCCCGCGAGCAAGAGATTGATGACCAAGAGCCGTTGCCACATCACTTTTTCACGATATCTGCCCGGCACCATGCCGCGATCGTTATATTCACTCGCACGTTTTTTGTCAGGTCTGCGCCTTTGGGCACTTCTTGTAGAGGCTGCACAGGAGTGACCTGTGCCGAGTGAACCATGACCAACCGCGGAAGGCCGCGTAACTCCGAAAGGAACATCACGAGTTGTCCGGGCGTAGCTTCGAAACCGAGAGTCATCGGCAATTCCGCATAGAACTCATTCACACGCCGGGCCGATCCAACACTGCGCTGGTTCAACATCAGTCCCACTTTAGTTGCTGCTGTCTCGACCATCGACTGTAGTTCAGCGGAGGCCAACGATTCATTGCCAGCTTTAGATATTACCGACTCGTTTTGTTGAATTTTTGCGTTCGCTAATTTGATGAGCTCCGCGTATTGACCTTTGCGCAACTCCGCACGCCGGTAACGACGCAACTGAGTTTCTTTCTCCGTCACAACGTCACCAGCAAGTGCGAGCCGATCGTATACAGGAAACACCAGCAGCTTCACCGCACCGTAAAGAGCCAACGCCATCAGCATTAGCAAAAGTGCGCGTCGATCACGCTGGCGGATTGCAAGCTTCATTGTTGCGCCTCAACAGTCGCGCGAATGGAAAACCGGTCTTTGCCATACTGATCGCGAGTGATCGACGACGTGAATTGGGCGTCACGAAAGATGCCGCTGTCCTCGATAATCTTTTGAACTGACGCCGCGCTGTCAGAAGCGCCGGAGATGGTCATGGTTCTGTCCTGATACTGATACGACATGAGCCACGTACCCGGCGGCAGTATTCGGGTCAGCTCGCGAAGAGCTTCGAGGTTGGAATCTCTGCTGTGCATTACGACGTCGAGCGCGCGTAAGCGCTCTACCAGCCGGTTTAACTGTCCTTCTTCATCGGCAACGGAACGGAGGGATGGGGCAAGCCCCTGCACTTGTGATTGAACCCGGTCCGCATACGCCAGCTGCTGATACGGCTCGCGAATCCAGGCGAAGACACCAAGCATCACCAGAGCCCCGGCCAGCGCGTATGTAGGAACCAGTTGCAGACGGTTGCGCTGATATCTCAATTGAGTCGGAATCAAATTCGATCGAAAGCCACTGCCGCTAAGCCCTAACAAAGCAGCGCAGATGGCGCCAAAGGAGTTAGCCGCGCCACTGGACGCCTCGATTGGCAATTCCATCGGGACCAGACCCGCATCGGCACTGGCGGCGCCATGAGTGACTACGCGTAGCTGATCTACGGAATCGATACGGGCCGCGCGCATGAGCTGCGAGGCCGAAGCCGGCACAAGCTGCGCCATGTCCGCACCCGGCATATGGATGCCGTAAATGCGGCCTTCACGGATGAGTGCACCTTCCACGTATCCATTCTCGGCCGCGACGATCATGGCCGGCCGTTCTTTCCCCCAGAACACAGTCACGCCATGCGCCCACGAGAGCGAGGAGAGAGACGCCCCCGTGAGCGCAAGGCGCGCGGATCGGAACAGTGCGATCCACGGGTCCAAAACCGATCGAGGAACAATTCCGGTATGCACGACAACGGAAGTCCCGCCTTTTGCAGGCGGCTCCCACGTACAATCCCAGTAGATTTCATCCAGGGCCCAGGGCGAGAGATTTTCGATTTGCAGCGCGACCGCAGAACGCAACGTGTCCGCTTCTCCGACACTGGCCGGGAACTCGAGGTCGCGCGTAATACCCCACGTGCCGGGAAGTGCAAGGTGCACGTTCAAGCTGGTGAGCTTGTGTTTCTTGAAATGGGCAGCAAGATATAGGGCTCGGTCTTCTTCGGAAAAACCGAGGAAACCCGTCAGCACGTCAAAGCGAAGCAGGCGGCGCCTGCCGGCGAACTCGCGCAAAACGGCGATGCGAAGCTCCTGGCCCGCGATTTCGATACCGACACTCGTTTGCGGAACAATCTTCATCAGTTGTTTAAGACTGCGACCGAGTGCAAAAAGACGATTACCAATTCACAATGTCCGCATTGTCGCCGTCGCCGCCCTCTTGGCCATCGGCGCCGAAAGACAGTAAGTCCAGATCGCCGTGTGTTCCCGGAAAGCGGTAGAGGTAGGGCCGGCCCCACGGGTCGTTTTGGAGTTCTTTCTTCAGGTATGGACCATCCCAATGCTCCGTAGCTCGTCAGCGCTGCGTTGGAACTCCAGCAGACGCTCGAGAATTGAATCGAGAACGCCACCCGCTTCACCAGCACGGACCATGTTCACGTACAAACGGGAAAAATATTTCGGATGCGCGGAAAGGGCCTCGGCGAGGGATTTTCCGCTTTTGATTTGCTTCAGTACATCCTGAATGATCGCGCGAAGAGCGCGATGATCACCATAACCACAAGCAACTCGATAAGCGTGATACCGGCTTGTTTTCTGCGTAGTCTAGTCATAATCCGCCTCTTCAAAATCCAACTTCATTGATACTGAAAATTGCCATCAACATCGACAGAACAACCGTACCGACAATCACGCCCATCACCAAGATGATCGCGGGTTCAAACACCGATGTCAGAGATTTAATAGACGTCCTTACATCCTTGTCATAAATGTCGGCCAGTTGCAGCAGCATGGCGTCCAATCGTCCGGTCTCCTCGCCCACTTCCACCAGGTGGATGGCCAGCGGCGGAAACACGCCGCCATCCTGCATCGGCCGGGCCACACCCAAACCTCGTTTCGCTCCATCCGCGATTTTCGAGATCGCTTCGGATACGATCTGATTTGTCGCAATATCCTGCACGATGCGTACTGCACTTATCAAGGGAACCGCGCTGGCGACCAGTGTTCCTAATGTTCGCGCAAAACGGCCGATCTCGATCTTCAAAAGCGTCGGACCGAGCAGCGGTATGCGCAATCTCCACACGTCATACTGATGGCGTCCCGCAGGGCTTTTGAGCCAAAAGCGAATCGCAAACACGACACCAACGACCAGAAGGATTCCGATAGGCCAATATCGCAAGGTCCAGTCCGAAAGCGTCAGCAGGATTTGAGTCGAGAATGGAATGGGAGCACCGAGATCCCTAAAGATCGTGGAGAACCGCGGAATGACGAAGAACATCAAAATTGAGATCGAACCAATTCCCACGAGGGTCAGCAGAGCAGGGTAGATTAGCGCCGAGATGAGATAGCTCCGTAGCTCGTCAGCGCTGCGTTGGAACTCCAGCAGACGCTCGAGAATTGAATCGAGAACGCCACCCGCTTCACCAGCACGGACCATGTTCACGTACAAACGGGAAAAATATTTCGGATGCGCGGAAAGGGCCTCGGCGAGGGATTTTCCGCTTTTGATTTGCTTCAGTACATCCTGAATGATCGCGCGAAGAGCGGGTTTGGACGCGAGTTCGGCGGTTATGCTCAGGCTTCGATCAAGCGGCAGGCCGGCTTTCACCAGCGTGGCCAATTCCTCGGTAAAGAAAAGTAGGTCTTTCTGGCTGATGTGCTGAAAGTACACGCGTACGCGCGCCGGCTTGGGAGCCGCTGCTTGAACTGCGATGGGAATCAAGCCCATGCCTTGAATCCGCTGCGTGACTGCGCGCTGATCGGCAGCTTCAAGATGGCCTTGAGTGAGCCGGCCATCTCGCGTTACAGCTTTATAGAAAAATTGCGTCATCGATTCCACTTCTTCAACCCGGGCCAAAGCCCGCGACGCACCGCGGAGCGGTGCGAAATCTCCAAGCTCCAGACGCGATTTCGTCACGTTCACACTTCCTGCGTTACCCGAAGAACTTCATCTGGGGTCGTGAGTCCTGCACGGACTTTCGTCCAGCCGTCATCGCGCAGAGTTCGCATGCCTGATTTCAGCGCGGTGTCACGCAACACGTTTGCATCCGGATTGGTGACGATCAAACCGCGCATTGCTTCTCCGATATCCAGCAGCTCGAAAATGCCGATTCGGCTCTCAAAGCCGGTGTGAGCGCACCGGTCGCAACCAGTGCCTCGCTGAATTTCGACAAAATCCGCATTTTTACTTGGAAAACCATTGTCGCGCAATACAGCTGCGGGCACTGCTTCCGCCTGTTTGCAACTTCCACAATTCACCCGGACTAACCGCTGAGCCAGCACCCCAATCAGGGAAGAAGCGAGCAAGTAGTCTTCAACTCCCATGTCGATCAAGCGTGTCACCGCGCTCGGCGCATCATTTGTATGCAGGGTGCTGAAGACAAGATGTCCGGTTAATGCCGATCGGATGGCGATCTCGGCTGTCTCCAAATCACGAATTTCTCCGATCATGATAACGTCCGGATCCTGGCGCACAATGTGGCGCAAACCTGTTGCGAACGTCAGTCCAATCTGAGGATTGACCTGGATTTGGTTGACACCATCCATCTGGTATTCGACTGGATCTTCGATGGTGATGATCTTGCGGTCTGGAATATTGATCCGCTTCATTGCGCTGTATAGTGTTGTCGTCTTGCCGCTACCCGTCGGACCAGTCACGAGAAAGATTCCATGCGGTTTCGAGGTCATCTCGCAAACTTTCGCATAGAGATCCTCGGGAAACCCGATGAGCCGGAGATCCATCAGAGCAGTGTTCGATTTGTCCAGGATGCGCATCACAACGCTTTCACCGTACATCGTCGGCAGCGTCGAAATCCGCAGATCGATTTCGCGGCCGAGGACCTTCAATTTGATCCGGCCATCCTGCGGCAGGCGCCGCTCGGCAATGTTCAGTTTCGCCATGAGCTTGATGCGCGAAATGATAGCGGCCCGCAATTGGTTAGGCGGAGCATCCATGTTGTGCAGCACGCCATCGACTCGGTAACGCAGGCGGAGATCCCGTTCAAATGGTTCGATATGAATATCGCTCGCCCGTGACTCGACGGCGCGCGAGATGATCAGATTGACCATCCGGATAACGGGGACTTCTGAAGCCAGATCGCGCAGGTGTTCGATGTTTTCATCGTCCGTTGCGAATCCTTC
>QHXA01000738.1 GCA_003222755.1 Acidobacteriota bacterium | reverse complement strand
TTCAAACTCTTTCTTTTCCGTGATCCTCACTCGTTTGATGAGATTCGCATCCAAACTCAGGTTCTTCGGACCCTCGATCCACCGGAGTCCGAGATTGCCGAGCGTTCCCGGTTGAGGATTCACCAAGAGAATGCGGCCTTGCGAATCGGCAATGGCTTTGTTGCTGAATTGCCCGTTCAGTCCGTTCAGTGAAGTCACATTGGGACCGTATGGATCCGCCACCTGCTGCAGACCCGCAAAATACAGCACGCCATTGGCGACTTTCGTGACATTACCGATACTCTTTGGAAAATCGCCGACGATATTTGGCGTGATGTTGCTCGTGGACTGAGTGAATGTCGAGATCGGCGCCGTGATAGTCAGAGGCTGTCCGGAGCCCCAGTTGAAGATGCCGCCCAACTGCCATCGCTCCGTCAAGCGCTGCACCCACGACGGCGTGTTGGCAAGAAACATCCGGCCAGGACCGATTGGCAATTCGAACGTACCGTCGCTGACGAGGTCGTGCGTGCGATGAAAACCGAGCAACGTTTTGTCGAGAGACCGATTCCTCGGGTTACGATACGTGGCGCCTCCATCGCCGTCCGCCTCTCCCAAATTCCGGCTCCATGTGTAGGTCGTCTGATTCGTGAAGCCGTTCGACAATCGTTTGGTCACCTGAAGCTGCAGCGAATGATACGTCGAGTTGCCGGGGTTGCCGTGTAAGGTCACGTCGCTGAACTGCGGATTGACCACGATGAAGTTTTCAGGGAACCCATTTCGCCGCAGCAAACCGCCGCCCTCACCTGTACCGGTCGTGCTTGTATTTAGAAAATTCGCAAGGGCGCCGACATTGCCGTTGGCGAGCATGGCGCGTGTGGTCGTATTGGTGCGCAGCGCAGCAGAGCCTGTGAGCGTCGTGCCATTCACGGCTCCAGCGCCAAGGTTGAGCCCACGCAGCATTTGATCGAACAACGCCGCATCGCCGCCGGCGCGCGTAAGGTTGAAGGCGTCCAGGATTCCGTTTTCGAAGATGTTCGCCGCATTGAGCTGAATGCCTCCGAAGAGTTTGGTGCCTTTGCTGCCGATGTAGCGCACTTCCACGGTCAGGTTTGCAATTTCACGCTGAATCTCGAGGTTGAAGTTTTGAACATAGCTGGCGACGCGGTCCAACAACGCGATGCTCTGGGTTCGATCCGTCAGCGGGACCGGCTGAAGCGGCTCCATGATGATCGGCTGCGGCATGGTGAAGTTGGCCATCGAGACGTAATACGGCCACGTATAAACCACGCCCTGAGCCGCGGAACCGTGGAAGATGCCCGGCACATTGCTGATGATCGTCTCGACCGTATTAAACGAGCGAGGCCCGCCGATAAAGCTCATGCCATATCCGGCGCGTAACACAGTCTTGTTTTGTCCCCACCAGGGCAGCGACCAGCTCACGCCGATCGAGGGAGCAAAGTTGTTCCAGTCGTCTCTGTTCGTCTTTTTGCCAGGGTTGGCTGAGTTCTTGCCGACAAACTCCACCGTTGTCAACTTCCCGTTAGCCAGGCCGGGGTGCCATAACGCGTCAAAATCAGTGCCCGAAATACCGAACAATCCCGCCTTGCCTCCAACTACACTTGCGGCAAGCCCATTGGCTTCGTAAGGCGCTGCATACGCCTCCCAATGCAGACCGGTGTTCAGTGTCACATTCGAACGCAGCTTCCAATCATCTTTGATGAACCAACTGTATTCGTCCTGGACGATTTTCTTTCGATTCAGCTTGATGTCAGGAAACCCGTACCACTTCAGCTCTTTGGAGCTTTTCAGACCGTAGCCTTGCCGGATGTTATCGATGGAGCCGGCGAGGTCCATCAGCAGGTTTCGCGCGGCAGTTTGATTCGCGCCAGACAATCCCGGGAAGCTGTTGCTGTCGATTCCAACGACAGGCACAGTTCC
>QHXA01000737.1:2585-3997 GCA_003222755.1 Acidobacteriota bacterium | reverse complement strand
TACATTATGGAAAACATCCGTTCCTGGTTTTTCGTTCCGAGCACTACCGGACTCTTGTAATGGCCTGTGAGTTGGAGTGTGCCTCCGAACCACCGATTGAGGTTCTCCGTTGCCGACAGTTCCCAGCCGTTGAGGTTGATGTAGCGATCGCGAAAGGTATAGAGCGCCGGAGTGGATTTGTAGTATTCCCTCACGTCGGATCGCTGGATGGAGTAGCCGCCAAATAATTCCCAGGCGGGCGCCTGGGCGAAGCCACCCGATGCGACAAACAGGATTGCTACCAAAAGCCACAGGAGTTTTTTAACCAACCGTCACGACCTCTTCGAAAATTTTTGGCGAGAGCGGCAGGCCGGAAACTCGCAAGCGCTCCAAAAACTCCGGCGATGCGCCGGCGCCGCGAAATCGTCCCTGGACGCGGCCATTGTCTGCGACGCCTGTTTGTTCGAAAACAAAAATGTGTCGGACATGGATATGGAAGTCGGTCAATCCGGCCACTTCAGAGACGTGAGTCACCTTGCGCGTCCCGTCACTCAGTCGCGAGGTTTGCACAAGTAAGTGAACGACGGAAGCCATCTGCTGCCGGATGAACCGGCTTGGCAGATCCAGTTTCGCCATCATCACCATCGTCTCCAACCGGTTGAACGCGTCGGCCGGCGAGTTCGCGTGCACCGTGGTCATCGAGCCCTCGACGCCAGTTCCCATGGCCTGCAACATATCGAGCGCTTCTCCACCCCGCGCCTCGCCGAGCAGAATGCGGTCCGGCCGCAGACGCAATGCAGTCATCAACAGTTGGCGTTGTGTGATCGCGCCTTTGCCTTCGAT
Source organism: Acidobacteriota bacterium (assembly GCA_003222755.1). GTDB lineage: Bacteria > Acidobacteriota > Terriglobia > 20CM-2-55-15 > 20CM-2-55-15 > 20CM-2-55-15. The sequence goes on along the minus strand of QHXA01000737.1, from coordinate 3,175 downwards.
GTTCGTCGGACGCGTTTCCATCCGCACGACATCTTCGAGTTGGATCTGCAACTCGGCGGTGTCTTCGATGGTGACCACCCGTTCGTGTTCCGGTATGAAGCGCGACAGGCAATTCAGGAACGTCGTTTTGCCGGAACCCGTACCGCCTGAAATGACGATGTTCAGCCGCGCCTGCACACACGCGGACAGGAAAGTCATGATCGACGGTGTGAGGGTTCCGTTTCGAAGCAGATCGTCGTTCGTCAGCAACTTGCGTCCGAACCGGCGGATTGAAAGCGAAGGCCCATCCACGGCAAGCGGCGGAATGATGGCGTTCACACGCGAGCCATCGGGCAAGCGCGCATCGACCAGCGGCACGGATTCGTCGATACGCCTGCCGACGCTCGACACGATCTTTTCAATGATGTGCAGCAGGTGACGATCGGTCTGGAAGCGAATCCCCGTTTCCACCAACTTGCCGTGCCGCTCGACGTAGACGTACTTGTGTGTGTTCACGAGAATGTCCGAGATGGTTTGGTCCTTCAACAAAGGTTCCAACGGTCCCAAACCAAATACTTCATCCAGAATCTCTTCGGCCAGGCGGTTCCGTT
>QHXA01000737.1:0-2405 GCA_003222755.1 Acidobacteriota bacterium | reverse complement strand
CGTAACACGATTGCTTGTGAAACCTCCGATGGTAAGGCTGACCGAAACGTTTGTTGAGGAACTAACGAATGGCGGCACCTGCACGGTCACTTGATAGCGGCCCGCGATGCCTAACGCTAAGCCGCTATACACCACACTGGCCGAATATCGATCGAAGAAAACTCGGGGCGCTTGCATCGTTCGGTTCAAAGGTTCGGTGGACGCGCCGGGTTCTCCTGCGTCGACCGGGGGATCCACCGCTCCCAGTCCGGCCGCATAAAAGTTAACACTCGAACCACGCTCAGCCGGATTCGACGCGGTAACGATGGAACCATCATCTTTGATGAATAAACCCGGCCCGTGCCCGACGCCGCTCATGGTGAAAATCCCGGGAGCGAAAGCGGCGACTGAAATCTCGACGTCGTTACTTCGAACAGAGTCGACTTCACAGTGGAGCATGTACCTTCCGGCCGAAACATTGAACGGCATCAACGCCACGATCTGCGCCGGCGAGACGGCGAACAGCGGCAGCGGCACATCTCCCGTTTCCGTCGAAAGCAACACGCGCGTCGTTGCAAGCGACGCCGGCAACGAGCCTGAGGCAACAGCATTCGTCGATGCCAGATTCTGGCCGGAAATGGCGAGAATGCTTCCAGGCCCAAGCGAAGTATTCGCGTTGAAAGTCACCGCATCGATGATCGAGTCTGTCAGAAGCGCCGGAGCCACAATGACGGTGGCGGTAAACGTCACTCCCAGTGTGCCGGTCGCGGCTATGACCTGTACGTCGGATGCGTTTGAAGGCAGCGTGAGAATCGCGCTTGCCGTCCCTGAGGTGCCGGTCAGGACCGTGCGAGCACTGAGCGACCCGCCGCCGGCAGTGATGGTGAACGTCACCGGTACGGCAGGCAATGGAGGTTGATTTTCGTCCACGACTAGAACTTGAAAAGGCGGCAGCGCAGCGCCGGGCAGACCACTTGAATTGTTGCCTCCAGTGATTGTCATCCGGGCAGCCGCAGGTGTGACCTGCGCTTCGACAATCACATTCTGCACGCCGAATGCGGATGTCAGCTGAAGCCGTCCAGTATATGTCCCAGGACGCAGGTCCCTAGCAGAAACGCTGACCGGAACCTGAGATGAAGCCAGCGGCCTTACATTTCCATTTGGCTGAGAAATACTGAGCCATGCGTCGAGCGAATTCAGTTGCCACGCAATGGTGGTGCTCATGGACAGACTGTTCAATCCGACCCCGATATTTGTTGTCGTCCCCTGCATCAGCGTCAGATCTTGTGACAGCGGGAAAACGATCAGACCGGGGGCGAGTCCGGTGATCGAAGTACGGTAAACTCCGCGTCCGAACGTGCCCGCGACCAAGATTCCATCGGGCTGCAGAATCGCAAGATTGGTAACCGGGCTTGCCGGAAGACCCGCACTGATATCCATCCAGCGCGTACCTGCATCGAAACTGACGAACACACCGCTGTTCGTCCCCGCATAAAGTGTTTGCGCGGGTTGAGTGAATTGCATCGGCAGTGAAGCAGGATCGATGACAACTGTGTTTATCGATATTCGTGGCAAGTTGCCAAGCAGGGACGTCCACGCCGCGCCTGCGTTTGTCGAGAGCAGCAGATCGCCTGGACTCAGACCAGCCGGGATACTCGGGCCTGCAGGAAAAGCGCCTATCGCGGCATACACGCGAGTGCTCTGTCGCGGATCGATGGCGAACTGATTCACAAAACCATCAACAACGCTCATCTGAACCCAAGTCTGGCCGGCATTGGTAGACCGCCAGACGACAGAAGTCAGCGGGCAAGAAGTTAGCACCACTTCTGGAAGACACGCGGTTGCGGCAAACAGCACGGTGCGCGCGGCTGGCGCCATCGCCAATGCAATCACAACGCGTGTGGGATCCGGATCGACAGTACCCAATGCTGTCCAAGCCGCGCCGCTGTTCGAGGTGTGATACACCTTGCGGCCAGCCACATAGGCGGAAGAGGGGACGACCGGATCAATAATCACCGGCGGGTACGGCGCACGCAACTCGTCGGCTGGTATGACAGTCCGCGATGAAAACTGCGCACCCGTATCGTCGGACTCATAGACCTGAGTTGTTCCAGCCGTAAGAATCGTTGTGGATTGACTGCCACCCGCACCGGCAGCGACCCTTCCGACAGATCCGATGCCAGGCACGCGTGACTCCGGCAAAGCTAACAACGTGTACAGCCCTGTGGGTCCACCGGCCCAAACACGGGAGGCCGGATCGATAGCGAGTCCTAAAATCTGCGTTGCCGGCAGACGCGAAATATCACGTGCGAGACCGCCCGTGCTTACGAACTCGAATCCATTTTCGCCGGCAAGAAGAAGACCTCCCGCGGCAACAGCGGCAGCATGAAAGTCTGCAGTTCTGGTTGGAACGCGATTCCACGAAA
>QHXA01000736.1 GCA_003222755.1 Acidobacteriota bacterium | reverse complement strand
CTGTCTCTGGCCCTGGACCGAATCGCGGCCGAATGGCGGCATATAACCAAACGAGTATTAGCCCGAGAACAAAGCCGCCGATGATAAAGACCACGATCGGGCCCGTCCCGACCGGCGGCAGATTCAGTGCCTTCATCGCGGCTTCCGACTGTGCGCCCAACACCGGTATATTCAGAATCGTTTCGCTTATATTAATGATCAACCCCGCGAGCAGACCTCCTATAAACACACTTTTCACATTCATGCGCGGCATAGCACTCCCCTTTGTTGTGGATCGCGGGATTCTGACAAAAGCATCTTAAGAGTTCAACTCAATGCTCAAACCAAGACGAAATGTAAGAAGTTGTTAAACGGGTTGAGTCCTGCGGTCTCGTGCGTCAATATCGTTTTCGTGGCGGTACTAGCGTCGAGGTCCATTCATGGTTAAAAGCCATCTTCGTTCCGTGTTGTCCCGCTACGCAGCAGCTGTCCTCAGCGTGCTTGCGGCGCTCCTTATCACTCTCGAGGCGAAGACTCTCTTTTCAACGACCTTTTACGGTTTGTTCCTGTGTGCCGTGATGTTCAGCGCGTGGTATGGAGGGTTGCTGCCGGGTTTGGCGGCCACGGTCCTTTCCGTGCTCGCATTCGACTATTACTTCATTCCGCCGATTCGGTCTCTGAACCTCACGTCGGCTGAATTGGTCCATCTGATCGTATTCGTATCGGTAGCGCTGTTCATCACTTATCTCAACAGTAAGCGGGCTCACGCGGAAGAAGCGCTACGAAAAAGCCGTGATGACCTCGAAGCCCAAGTTCAGGAGCGCACAACGAAACTCCACCAATTATCCGGGCGGTTACTCCATCTGCAGGACGAGGAAAGGCGCCGGATTGCTCGAGAACTGCATGAAACCATTGCACAGAGTCTGGTCGTGCTGAAAATGGATCTGAGCGTACTAGCAAAATCAAAACAGTCTCTGCCGATCCCCGCACAGGAGGCTCTCCAGGAAGCCACTGCACTGGCACAGGAATGCATGCGCGAGGCCCGTACTCTTTCGTATTTGCTGCACCCGCCGCTGCTGGACGAAGTTGGTCTGTCTGCCGCTCTACGGTGGTACGTGGACGGATTCGCCCGGCGCAGCGGTATCGAGACTGAACTGCAAATGCCAAGCGACATCGGACGTCTCTCGCAGGAAGTGGAGACCACTGTGTTTCGAATCGTCCAGGAATGCCTGACGAACATTCATCGCCATTCCGCCAGCGCCACAGCAAAAGTCCGAATTGCTCGACTCGCAACGGATGTGGTGTTGGAGGTTCAGGACGACGGGTGCGGCATGCCGGAAACGGCGATTGTTTCTACAATGAATTTGGGCGCCACGCTCGGTGTCGGCATAGCGGGTATTCGTGAACGAGTTCAGGAATTAGGAGGGCACTTGGAAATCAAATCTCACAATGGAGGCACTACGATCAAAGTCGTACTGCGTCCTCGCGAGGAGGCTGCTTGAGCGAAGCTCGACTCATGATTGCCGACGATCACGCTATTGTCCGCCGCGGGCTTCGCTCGTTGTTGGATACTCAGCCCGGTTGGGAGGTGTGTGCCGAAGCTTCGAATGGACGTGAGGCGGTGGACAAGGCAGCTCAATTCAAGCCGGACGTAGCGGTCATCGACATTGGTATGCCGCAGTTGAACGGCCTTGAAGCCACGCGACAAATTGTCGCGAAAGTTGCCCGGACGGAAGTCCTGATTCTGACCATGCATCAGTCCGAAGAGGTCGCGCGCGAAGTGCTCCGCGCCGGCGCTAGAGGTTACGTGCTGAAATCGGATGCCGACGTCCATCTCATTGCGGCAATCGACGCTCTGCTCAACCACAAGCCGTTCTTGACATCGGCGCTCACTGACCTTGTGCTTGGCGACTACCTGAACGACTGGACGTCAGCAGAGCCTCAGGCGAACGGTCGCCGCGTCACGACGCGCGAGCGTGAGATCATTCAATTGCTAGCCGAAGGAAAGAGCAACAAGGAAGTGGCCGTTGCGCTCGGCATCAGCGTCAGGACGGCTGAGGCGCATCGCGCCAACATTTACCACAAGCTGGGCTTCGGCTCCCTGAGCGATCTGGTGCGATACGCGATCCGCAACAGAATCACAATGACTTAGGGTTACTTGGCCGCAGGGTTATCGATGGACCAATCCGGCAGGCCGCAGCTATCTACATTCAACGCGAATCCTTCCATGTATATTTCGACAAACCACAGACATCGGTCCGTTGCATTGAAGATGCGTTTCAGAAGATTAGC
>QHXA01000735.1:1573-4175 GCA_003222755.1 Acidobacteriota bacterium | reverse complement strand
GATTCCGCAGGTGCATTGATTCCTGGCGTGACGATCACGGCGACGAATGTGGCGACGGGTGTGGTCTCGACAGCACTCAGCAATGAGACGGGGACCTACAACGTGCCCAGTCTGCTGCCCGGTGCTTACACCGTGAGCGCCGAGCTTAATGGTTTTCAGACGAAAACTTTTACTGACGTGCGGCTCGGGAACGCAGCACAGGTCCGGCTGAATTTCTCGTTGCAAGTCGCGGCATTGAGCACTTCGGTTGAAGTCACGGCTTCGGCCGCCCAACTGCTGCTGGAATCAGCGTCTTCGGTTGGCGCCGTTCTGCCGGAAAAAACAGTGCGGGACCTGCCCGTGGTCGGCGTTATGGGCAACGATGCGTTGACTCTGATGCGAACGATGCCCGGTGTCAACATGGCCGATGATCTGGTCAACAACGCCAATGACACGAAATTAGCGGGAGTCAGTGCTGCGAACATTCAGATACAGCGTGACGGTGTAGAGGCCAGCTCCGGGGCGCGATGGCCCACAGGCATCAGTTCGGCGACGGTCATGAACCCGGATCTCGTCGGCGAGGTTCGTATGATCCTGGCTCCCGTTGATGCCGAGGTGGGGCGTGGCAACTCGCAGATCCAGGTTCTGACGCGGTCTGGAACGAACAAGTACAACGGGGCCGCCGTATGGAACGTCCAGAACAGCGCACTCGATCCCAACACGTGGGCTAATAAACGCGTGGCGGGTGACCCGGTGACACGGCCCTTCACGAATCTTCATGAATATACGGTGAGTTTGGGAGGACCGATCGTCAGGAACAAAACATTCTTCTTCGCTTTATGGGACGGTTTGCTTCCCACAACCCGCGCCAATGTCAATGCGACCGTGCTGACACCGTGCGCACGCCGAGGCATTTTCAGATACTACGACAACTGGAGCAACGGCAATGCATTCCAGGCTACACAGACTGGCGCCACGCCGCGGATTGCGGTCGTTGATGACGTGGGCAACCCGAAGCCGCCGCTCATCAACCCGAACGGCACGCCGCACAACGGCATTCTGCGTTACGCCAGCGTGTTCGGCCCGCTCCAGAACACTCCTACACAGCCGGATTGTTCCGACGCAGTCGTCCAGGGCCCCGCTTGGGATCCTTATCGGACTCAGATCGATACTACGGGCTACATCACAAAGCTGTTCGGTGTTATGCCGCCGGTGAACAATGGGGAAATCGGTGATGGGTTGAACACAGGCGGGTACCGATGGGTGAGGACACTTCAGGGTTCCGACAACCGGTTCAGCATCGGCGCCGCCAATATCCGGAAGCAGATCAACATCAAGATCGACCACAACTTCAGCCCCGCGCACAAAATCAATGCCGGCTGGAGCTTTGAACGCGCTCACAATGAACGATCCGGCGTTTGGCCCTTTCATTTCAACAGCTACTCCTTCAGACAGCCGCAAGTGTTGACGCTGAACTTCACATCAACGCTTTCGCCGACCTTGCTCAATGAAGCGCGTTTCGGAATGCGGCGCACCGGAACGAATACGCCGGCGCCTTTCAGGCACCCCACAAGAGCCAAAGAGGCCTTGGAGTGGTTTCCGAACATTAACGGGATTCCCGTCGTCGGACAGCTGGGCACCCATGGAGCAGGCAACACCCAGAACGGAGTGATATGCGTGTGTGGTGGACAGCCCTTTCCATCCGAGACGAATACTCGGTTTCTGAATACTGCTTACGAAAAGACTCCACTGTTTACTTATGCGGACTCGGTGAGCTGGACTCGAGGGGTACATGCGTTCAAAGGCGGCATCGAAGTCCGTTTTTCCAGTTCAGAATTAGCAGAAGATAATTCCGGCAACGACTACAGCATCTTCGTGCGCGCCTTCGGCGGCGAGACACCGCTGACGCAGATCCAGGGCATCACCAGTACGAATATGCCCGGCCTCCAGGGCACCGCTACAACAGGAAACAACTTGGCAATGCGGAGCCTGTTGAATCTCCTCTCCGGCTCTTTGAGCCGAGTCAACCAACTCTATTGGATCAGTTCCGGTGACAAATTGGATGCCTGGGACGATTGGCGGGTGTCTCAATTGCGAACTCGCGAGCTTAACCAGCACGAGATGTCGATCTTTTTCAAGGATGATTGGAAAATTCATCGGGACCTGACGCTCAATTTAGGTGTGCGGTGGGACTACTATGGCGTTCCATGGGTTTCTAACGGTCTGACTCCGTCTCCCGTGGATGGCGGCGATGGCCTGTTCGGATACTCTGGGCGCGGCTTTAAGGATTGGATGAGGCCTGGACAACGCGGGGAGAACACCCGGTTGATTTTCGTCGGCCCGGGCTCTCCCAATCCGAAGCTCATGGCCTGGCAGAAAGATTGGAATAACGTGGGGCCGGCGATCGGATTCGCCTGGCAGGTTCCCTGGTTTGGTGCCGGTCAGACGACAATCCGCGGCGGGTACCAGATCAGTTTTCTGCCGGGAGGAGGAGGCCGGTTCAACGTCATCAGTACTCCGCTCTCTAATCCGCCGGGGAGTTCCTATCAAGCGACGATCAATGGCGGCCCAGGCGAACTGGAGTATCTCGATTTGACCGACTTGGCCCGCATCGTCCCCGTCC
>QHXA01000735.1:691-1419 GCA_003222755.1 Acidobacteriota bacterium | reverse complement strand
TACATCGGCACCTTGAGCAAGAAACTGTACGGAACGATGGATCTCAACTCACCCAATTTCCTCTACAACGGATTGAAAGAAGCATTCGATGCGGCGCGAGCCGGCGGTGAGTCTGCTCTGCTGGATCAGATGTTCCGAGGAGTCAATATTGCAGGCGCCGGCTTCGGGCCCGTAGGAACCGTGTTCAACGGTGTCCTGCAAACGGGCGCTCTGCATCTGCGCTCGGCGACAGCCAGCCAATTGCGAAACAATCTTGCCAATGGCAATTACCAGGCGTTAGCCAATAGCCTGTTCACGCTGAACTACAGCAAAGCCGCCGGTATTAATGCCGACCTGCCGGAGATTCCAGTCGGTGTGAACGGCGCCGTGTTGCGGTACACAGGCTTCCCGGAAAATTTCATCAAGACCAATCCGCAGTTTACGAGTGCAACCTTACATTCGAATATAGGCAGCACCAACTACCATTCGATGCAATCTCAGTTGACGTTACGCCCGACCGCGGGCGTTACTCTTCAGGCTGCGTACACCTGGAGCAAACTTCTGGGCTATGGGGGGAACTTTACAAACCCCGTTGATCGAAGACCGGACTACACACTGCAGGTGGGAGACCGGCGTCATGACTTTCGAACAAACGGCGCCTTCTCACTGCCGTTTGGACCCGGTCAACTATTCTTGCGCAACGGTTCCGGTGTTCTGGCCCGGTTTGTTGAAGGTTGGCAGATGAGTTG
>QHXA01000735.1:0-542 GCA_003222755.1 Acidobacteriota bacterium | reverse complement strand
GGACGGAGCGATTGCCGGGAACTACTTCGGCGATGCTTACCACAAGGTAACCGATCCACAATGCTCCACGATCACATCCAGTCTGCAGTCGTTTTGCACAGTGACCGCGATCGCGGATTCTTCGGGAAAAATCGTTCTGCAAAATCCGCGGCCGGGAACTCGCGGCAATCTCGGACAGAAGGTTCTCGAATTACCAGGCATGTGGAGCCTCGACGGCGCTATAAGCAAGTCATTCAGGATTCGTGAAGGCAAGCGCTTCCAGGTCCGAATGGATGCAACAAACATACTCAATCATCCGGTGCCGGCGGATCCAAATCTGGATATCAACAACGCCGACGTCCCATTCGGAAGTATCAACACCAAAATGGGGCAGCGCCAATTTCAGCTGCAGCTCCGGCTTGAATTCTAGTGGGAAAATTCACCGCGGAGACGCAGAGAAATCTCTGCGTCTCTGCGGTGAATCCCCCGGGGCAAAGCCGACACTTTGGGGGCCCTCAATTTTCTTTCAACAAGCGCGGTTTCACCATAGACTGTCGCCAATG
>QHXA01000734.1:7918-8364 GCA_003222755.1 Acidobacteriota bacterium | reverse complement strand
TGAGCCTTCACCGAAAAAATCATGAGGACCCAGCATTGCAAGCACGGCTTCCTTTCCTGCAGATGAGACAACAGTAATCTTCACTCTGCCGGTCTGAACAAAATAGATAGCGTCCGCGCGGTCGCCTTGAGAAAAGATCTTTTTACCCTTCGGAATTCTCATTACACGCTTGCCTTCTGAGACTCTTCCAAGCAGGCTCGCCACGTATGGATCGCTCGGGTGGTTGGATGTTATCTTTGCTACCTTCTTGGCCGCCGGCATAAGGAACCCTATCCTTATCTTATTGGACGCAGGACGGAATCCTGCGATTTCGAATGCTTAACATTTTAGAATCGATCGCCCAGTCGACTCAAGCGCCAGGTCGATCGAACGTGGGGTTTGTGATCCACATCGTGGACTAGTGGGCTGTGCATTGTAGGGGCAGCCTATGACCGCCCGCGCACCGC
>QHXA01000734.1:6036-7833 GCA_003222755.1 Acidobacteriota bacterium | reverse complement strand
GGTGCGTCTCCATACCAGGGGTACGCAAAAAACGCGTAGCCCTGGCTAATCTCCCAACACCGCTCCGCGGTGGAAAATGTCCAAACTCCACGGGGCGGTCGATGATCGACCGCGATCTCTCGAGACCAGGGACTGTCGGCGGTCACAGACGGAGTGCTTCGCGCAGGACATTGCTGTTCACAATTGCACTGAGCGCTTTTGCACAGACCAGTCCATCCGGCCCCTGCTAACGTCTCGTGATGCTCACCTTCGGATTGATTTTCGGTTTTTGCCTGCTCACTTCTGCAACATACGGCTTTTTGGAGCAGTCCGTACCGATGGTCCAACAAGAAAACGTTCCAAGTGTGGACGAAATACTGGATCGGTTGAAGGCCCATGACGAATGGCAGGGGCGATACCTGGTCGAATACCGGGCGCAGCGGAAATTCTCTGCAACAAATCTGAGATTTAAAGAAGAGGCAACGCTTGAAGTGAGGACCACGTTTCGCCGTCCGGATACGCTCGATTCCGAGGTACTACGAGCCGAAGGCTCCAAGATCATTCGAGAGCGAGTGTTCAACAAGATTCTCGAAGCGGAGAATGAAACCAAGGCCACACTAACCAAACAACAGATCGACATCGGGCCCGCGAATTACAGCTTCAGCTACCTAGGGCGTCAGGACTGCGATGGCCGAGAGTGCTATCGTCTTGGGATTACTCCGAAACGAAAGGAGAAGTATTTGATAGAGGGCCAGATCTGGATCGATGCCGACGACTGGGGCATTGTACGGATTCAGGGCTCGCCCGCAAAACGCCCCTCATTCTGGGCGCGGCAGACTCAGATCGATCGTCGATACAAGCGCATCGATGCGATGTGGTTGGACGACACACTCGAATCAATCAGCGACGTATTCATTGCCGGCCGCTGTTCCCTCAAGATTCAGTACTCGTACGAATCCATCCAAACCGACCCGCAGTATGGATCGCCCGGGAATTCGGCATCGCTGATTACAACTCCGGCAGCATCTCGGTAGTGCAGAGACTCCGAAAGGCCAGAGGATGTTGGCTCAAACGTTCCGGGTCCTAGAGATTGCGATTAACGCTGCTGCAGCCTGGGCACTCAGGAAATTGCGCGCGCTACGATGAATGCTACTACCGCAGCCAGCCCGCCAATGAACACCGTCTGGATCGCGCTACGGACCGGTGGCGAACCAGTGAAGTGACCCTTGACGTAGCCAAAACCACCCAACGCGATAAGAGTGGTGATTGCGGATACTGTGAGCGCGGTGCTGGCCGTGGAGACAACGAGGTACGGACCGAGCGGGATAAAGCCTCCTGCAATGTAAGCTCCCGCAATCGTTCCTGCACTGATTACGGCTCGACTGGGATTGGGTTTCTCGAGACCCAGCTCAAATCGCATCATGAAGTCAACCCAGGCTTGCGGCCGCTTCCTGAGCGCATCCACAATTAATGTGCTCTCTTCGGTCGTCAAGCCATAGGATTGGAACACTTCAGCAACTTCGGAAGCTTCAATGTCCGCCTTCTCATTGACCTCCGATTCCTCTCTTGCTCTCTCGCTGTCGTAATGTTCCGCGTCACTCTTCGCAGCCATATACCCCCCCAGCCCCATAGCAATTGAACCGGCCGCGATTTCGGCCAGACCGGCGGTCACAATGATGCTTGTCGTTTCAATAGCGCCCGACAAACCAGCTGCTAGTGCAAACGGAACTGTCAGTCCATCGGCCATTCCGATCACGATGTCTCTAACTGTTTCGGAGCCCGTGAAGTGCCGCTCGATGTGTGGTGTTTGCGGCATGA
>QHXA01000734.1:5471-6027 GCA_003222755.1 Acidobacteriota bacterium | reverse complement strand
AAGCTGAAGGGCGAACTGTCGAACTCTCTCAGGGCTGCGCTTTGGTCGCTGTCTGGGTCTTGGCGAATATCGCCTGCAGTTGGGACGCGCTGGCAGGGTCAGCCTTCGACAAAGCCGCCGTCACCGCGTCCCGGCTACTGAGCAGTTCCTGAAGCGCCGCCTTTAACGTGGAGTTCTCCGCCTGCTCGGAAATCTCACGAAGTTTGTCGAAATACTGGGAAGAATAATCTCGGGCAACTCCGTAGTTCTGACGGAGTCCTTCCAGCAACATCAACCCAGCGAGGTCTCGGAGTTCGGAGAGTTTGAGCTTTTCAATGGAAATCGCGAGTTCGCGCTGGAGCTGGCGTTTCTCCAGATACTGGGGCATAAAGCCCAGAAGAAATACCAGCACAAGCATGACGAGGCCGATAACGGTCTTTTGCTTCGCAGTCATCTCTTCTCCTAAAACTATGCGCCTCGGAAGCCAATCCCTATATTAGGCCGGCGGCCCGATGACGGATGTGTTTAAACGGCATTCCTGTTTGTTGCGTCATCTCATATTTGAGCACATTGCAAG
>QHXA01000734.1:2412-5448 GCA_003222755.1 Acidobacteriota bacterium | reverse complement strand
GCTAATGTGCCTACGGTGTGCAATTGTGAACAGTCGTTTTCCAACCGGAGCCTCATACTTTCAGCATGGTGTGAGCCCGAATTTCTCACCGGTTTGCCTACAGGTGCCGAAGTTATTGGTCAGGCATGTAGGCGCGTGGCTTCAGCCCGCGTTCAGGTTCGGCAGAATGTCAAAACTGCACCAACCGTGAACGCGGGCTAAGCCACGCGACTACATACTTGGTCTGCATGATCCGTCTGCACTGGTAGCCATAGGCAGAAGTGCCCCACGATTAATTTGCCGTCGGCTTTTAAATCCTTCGGCTTACAAGGAGATCTGATCACATGTCATTAAGACCGTTGCACGATCGCGTGCTTATCAAGCGTATCGAGGAACAGGAAACAGTAAAGGGTGGAATCATCATTCCCGACACTGCCAAGGAGAAATCACAGGAAGGTGAAGTGGTGGCCTTTGGAGCCGGCAAGGTACTCGAGAACGGATCCATCCTGCCGCTCGCGGTGAAAGAAGGCGACCGGATACTCTTCGGAAAATATTCGGGAAACGAAGTCAGAGTCGCAGAACAGGACTATTTGATCCTGCGCGAAGACGAAATCATAGGCATTCTGGCTGAGACCGGCAAAGCAGCCGGGAAGAAATAGAGGATACAAATGGCGAAACAGATTGTTCACGGTGAAGATTCGAGGCAGGCGATTTTGCGCGGCGTCAACATACTTGCCAATGCAGTCAAGATCACTCTCGGTCCCAAAGGACGCAACGTCGTGCTCGATAAGAAATTTGGCTCTCCGCTAATTACGAAAGACGGCGTCACTGTCGCAAAAGAAATCGAGTTGAAGGATGCCATGGAGAATATGGGCGCCCAGATGGTGAAGGAAGTGGCGTCGAAAACCAGCGATGTGGCGGGTGACGGCACCACGACGGCAACGGTACTGGCACAAGCCATCTACCGCGAGGGTGTCAGAACAGTCGCTGCTGGCGCGAACCCAATGGCCGTCAAGCGCGGCATCGAACGAGCCGTTGCTGTGGCTGTTGAGGAGATCAAGAAGCTTTCGAAACCGGTAAGCGGTGAAATGATCGCCCAGGTCGCTGCGATTTCGGCTAACAACGATTCCACCATCGGCAAGATTATTGCCGACGCGATGAAGAAAGTCGGCAAGGATGGCGTCATCACGGTCGAAGAGGCCAGAACCATGGAGACGACTCTGGACGTTGTCGAAGGGATGCAGTTCGATCGCGGGTATCTTTCGCCGTATTTCATAACAGATCCGGATCGGATGCAGTGCGTGCTCGAGAACTGCTTGATCCTGATTTGCGAAAAGAAGGTCAGTACCATGAAGGATCTTTTGCCGGTGCTCGAACAGGTCTCCAAGATGAGCCGCTCGCTGTTGATTATTGCCGAGGACATCGAAGGGGAAGCCCTCGCAACTCTTGTGGTGAACCGGCTGCGCGGCACGCTACATTCAGCTGCCGTGAAAGCACCCGGTTTCGGCGATCGTCGAAAAGCGATGCTGGATGATATCGCCATCCTGACCAACGGCCGTGCGATCACGGAAGACCTTGGCATCCGCCTGGAGAACGTCAAGATTGAAGACCTCGGTACTGCGAAAAAAGTGGTGATCGACAAGGACAATACCACCCTTATCGAAGGGGGCGGCAAACGCGCAGCGATCGAAGGACGGGTGAAGCAGCTTCGAGCTCAGGTCGAAGAAACCAGTTCCGACTACGATCGCGAGAAACTGCAGGAGCGGTTGGCGAAGCTTGTCGGAGGCGTTGCCGTAATTCATGTTGGCGCAGCGACCGAGACAGAGCTGAAAGAGAAAAAGGCGCGCGTCGAGGATGCGATGCATGCGACTCGGGCTGCTGTGGAAGAAGGCATCGTTCCCGGCGGCGGCGTGGCTTTTCTCCGAGCCATTCCTGCCCTTGAAAAGCTCAAGCTGGAGCCGGACGAGCAAATCGGTGTCAACATCGTGAAGCGCGCTCTTGAAGAACCGCTTCGATTGATAGCATCCAACGCAGGTCAGGAAGGCGCGATCGTCGTTGGGAAAGTCCGCGAGGCCGCCAAAGCCAATTATGGCTTCAACGCCGAGACCGAGGAATACACCGATATGATTTCTGCCGGTATTCTCGATCCGGCAAAGGTGACGCGTTCAGCGCTCCAGAACGCTGCCTCGATAGCGGCGCTGATGCTTACAACTGAGGCCCTGATCGCCGAGATGCCCAGCCAGGAAAATGCTGGTGCGATGCCAGGCGGAGGGGGAGCCCCGATGTACTAGCGGACTGCATCACTCCATATCCTCATCGGGCCCATGGACCCGCCGGCAGGCGCACTTTACGATCCAGCCGGCGGAATGGGCCGTCACGGAACTGCCTCCATCGTCCACAAAAGCAATTATTTCTCTCGCCGGCCGAACAGCCATCGGGTTTGCTAGTGGCACTTTGCGCAGAGCGTTGAAAACATCACGCCTGAGGTAATTAAAGGTTCTTGCGGACTCAGCCGATATATATGGCGAGGAGCCGGCATGGGTCTTATGAAGCCCGTAACAAATCCACCAGTCGAACAGAACACAAGTAAGCTCTTTCGTCCTCCGGCATTCGCAGCTTTGAAGGACGATGGAAGCTTGCGCGAGGGGCTGCGTTCGCGGGTGCCGATACTCAGCAAAAGTGCTGCTATGCAATCCTGAGTGGCTCAGTTCGTCTGGCATCGACGGCAAATACGTCAACAAGGCCTCTGGCTGTTTTGGGCCCGGGCGACTGGTTTGGCCAGCTTGACACGCCTAAAACGTCGCCATACACAGTCATCGCTGAGACACCCTGCACGTTCATGCAGATCAGTCCTGCCGCTATGCAGCAGCTGCCTGCGAGAGTTCAGGCGGCGATTAGTCTGGCGCTGTCGAACTCGATGCACGAAGTCGTTCGCGTTCTGGCCGAAGATGCGGAAGAGGTTACCCGAAAGCTCAAAGCGGTGACTGACCAGACGCACACCATTGTTCAGAGCCGGATCACGCTGACGAAAGCCTTCATTGGCCGCTATCTGAGTGA
>QHXA01000734.1:0-2246 GCA_003222755.1 Acidobacteriota bacterium | reverse complement strand
CATCGGGCGTTGTTGTTGCTGGGTTTCAACAACATTCACCGTCTGGTGATAGCCAAGTCTCTTCAGGGCATCATGCCGGACACGGAGGAGTTCCGGGCGATCCAACAGCATTCTTATGTTGTGTCGCTATTCGCACATGAGATTGCAATCTTGTCCGGAAAGGTTAATGCTCCAATGGCTGGCACACTTGGACTGCTACACGATCTCGGGAAGGGCGCAGTGCTCCTCCTGAGACAGCGTCATCCGGAACTGGCCTCCTCGTTCGCGCTGCTGGACCCTTCGGCAGTCGGAGCGAATCTTCTGGCGAATTGGCACATTCCTGCGAGCATCGTAAGCGTACTCGAGCAGCAAAGCTGGTCCGCCTTTGTGCCGCCGGAGGACCTGCCCCAAGAACACCGGCCCGCTATTGCCACACTGTACCTCGCTCACGGGTGCTGCGATCTGCTATCGGAGAATGCGAACGAGACCACGCCCCAGATTTTCACCGGCGAATATCTGGCCGAACTGGGATTTCCTCGGGCGTCGATCAAGGATTTCTACGTTGAGAAGGTTCATCCGGCCATCGCGAAAAACCAGAAGTGTTTGCCGGAACCGATTCGAAAAATTCTCTTGATCGGAAATACTGACGAGTCCACCGAACAGCCGGCCAACTAGCGGATGGATGTTCGGATTTTGGCAGCATTGTAGGCGCGGTCTATGACCGCCCGCGATCTCGAACGGAAGGATGTAGTTGTGCGTGACCTCTGGGAATCACACAGCCACCGCCGACCAGCGGAAAATGCAAGCAAAGTAATCGTGGCCAGGCAGCCCATTTGCCGCCGGTCGTCCAGCGTCTTTGCTTACGAAATCCTGTATCGAAGCGAATTTCTCGAAAAAGCTGCTGTCACCAACGGCGACGAAGCCACTGCGGGCGTGCTCGTCAAGACGTTCATGGAAATCGGCTTGGACCGCTTGGTTGGCAAAACGACGGCGTTTCTAAACCTAACCCGGCAATTCCTCTTGAGTGACTATTGCTTCATCCTTCCCAAAGGTCGCGTTGTGCTGGAAGTTCTCGAGAACATCGAGCCGGATGATCAGGTCATCCGGGCCTTAACCAAACTACGCAAGGCTGGCTACAGCATCGCACTGGATGACTTTCAGTTCAGCGAGGACAAACGGCCTCTGTTACAAGTTGCAGACTACGTAAAGATGGATTTTCGAGCGGAAACGCCGTCAACGCTTGTCCAACAGATTCCGATTTTGAGAAAATTCAAAATCAAACTGCTCGCCGAAAAAGTCGAAACCCAGGAAGAATTCGAGTTCGCGAAGGCCCTCGGCTTCGACTACTTTCAGGGCTACTTCTTTTGCCGGCCAAAGATTGTGAGCGCCGCGCGAATCCCTCTCAACAAGGTTTCCGCGCTGCGGTTGATCATGCGGCTGCAGGACCCGAACCTGAGCATCACGAACCTCGAAAGGATCATCACTCAGGATGTCGCTCTTAGCTTTAAACTGCTTCGATACGTCAACTCGGCTCTGTTGTCTTTGACGTCGCGAATCGAATCCGTGGCGCACGCGATCCAGATGATAGGTACCCGCCGCATTCGGTCTTGGGCCAGCATCATCATGTTGACCACTCTTGAAGATAAGCCGGCAGAATTGATGATTACCGCAGTGGTGAGAGCCGCCATGGCCGAGCGGCTCGCGAGCGCCCTGAGCATTCCCAAGAAGGACTCGTGTTTCACAATTGGGCTCTTTTCGGTGGTGGACGCGCTTCTTGATCTTCCGATGCCGGAGGCGTTGGAGCTGTTGCCGTTCTCCGACGATGTCAAACAAGCGCTGATGGATGGCAAAGGTCCGTTGGGTTTGATCTTGCGGTGCATTCTCGCTTATGAACGTGGCAATTGGTCACAGGCCAACTGCCAAGGCCTGGACCTGCGAACCATATCTCAGTGCTACCTCGACTCGATCATCGAAGCCCGCGATTTGTTTGCGCCCTTTGACGCATAGCGCCTGATCGGATAGGGATAAAAGCCTGCGTTCCTTCTGAACGCGCACATGTTATATAAGGCCTCCATGGACGTTGAAACCATCCTGCTCGTTGACGATGAAGATCTGGTTCTTTCCAGTTACGGGAGGGTGCTGCGCAAGCAATTCAATCTGGAAGTAGCGCATGGCGGACTGGAAGCTCTTGAAAAAATCAAGGCGTCTTCATTTCCCGTCGTGGTTTCGGACATGCGCATGCCGGGGATGAACGGCATCGAGTTGCT
>QHXA01000733.1:614-3217 GCA_003222755.1 Acidobacteriota bacterium | reverse complement strand
CGTACGTAAAGGAACCATCACGATGCCTGGGCGCATTTCGATTTCCGGTATCGTCTCTCCGTTTGCCCAGGGTACGGCCTTCATCCTCGCTTCAACATTGTTCAAACCCGCCGAAAGACAACGCAATGCATGCAGCACAGGTGGCGCGGTAAGAATTTGGCCTTCGGTCCATTTCGCCACCGCATCCGCAGGCCGAATCCATTCACCGATATCATGTTCATCGGTCATGACGCGCGGTTCTTCTGATGCCGGACACTTCGCAAGGAAGAAACACGTATCAAAGCGCCGCGGTGCAAACGCCGGCGTTACCCATCGCCCAACATCTACCAGTCCGGCCGGATCGATGCGGATGCCGACTTCTTCAAACAACTCTCGGGCCGCACAGACTTTCGCATCTTCAGTGGGATCGAGTTGGCCACCGGGAAACGCGTAGAAGCCGCCCTGAAACATCATCTGCGGCGCACGGCGTACCCAAAACACTTCGATGTCCGGTGTCTCTCTCACCAGGATGACGGCTGCTGCAGATCGTGGACTCGCCATGAAACTCAGTATATTCTTCCGGAAACTGGAGGCTGCCATCATGTTCAGACGTCTGCTCCTCATCGTTGTGGCTGGTTTCTTTGCGCTTCCCTGCCATGCGGAAGTGGTTCGCATCGAGGTGAAGTCTCGCGCGGATCTACTGGCGAGCAAATCCTTCGGCTCGGCGGGGCCATACGAGAAGCTCTCCGGGAAGATCTACTTTGCGATCGAGCCTCGCAACAGCGCGAACCAGATTATCGCTGATATTGATAAGGCGCCGAAGAACTCGTCCGGAAAGGTGGAATTCTCTTCCGATTTCTACATCATCAAACCAAAGGATCTGAACCGCGGCAATGGTACTGTGTTTTATGAGGTATCGAATCGCGGAAACAAGAGCATGCTGGGATTCTTCGATTTCGCCTCCGCAAGTGTGGATCCGCAGAACGCATCCGATTTCGGTGATGGTTTCCTGCTCGAACAGGGCTTCACGCTGCTCTGGGTTGGCTGGCAATTCGATGTGCCGAATCGCGAAGGAGCCCTCCGCACGTATGTGGCGGTTGCGCGCGAAGCGGATGGCCGCCCAATTCAAGGTTTGGTGCGCAGTGATTTCGAGCCTGTAGAGAAAATTTTCGAGGCGTCTCTCGCCGACCGTGGACACATGGCGTACGCCGTCGC
Source organism: Acidobacteriota bacterium (assembly GCA_003222755.1). Lineage (GTDB taxonomy): Bacteria > Acidobacteriota > Terriglobia > 20CM-2-55-15 > 20CM-2-55-15 > 20CM-2-55-15. The sequence goes on along the minus strand of QHXA01000733.1, from coordinate 2,023 downwards.
CGATCCAAAAGATCCTGCGAATGTTCTTACCGTGCGCGACTCTGGGGATGGTCCGCGCCACACGATTGCGCGAGATCAATGGGAATTCACTCCGGACGGCCGCGGCATTCGCATGGCAGCGGGTTTCGAGCCGAAGAGAATTTACGAGATCGTATATAAGTCGCAGGACCCGCCGATTGCCGGTCTGGGTTTAGCTGGCGTCCGCGATGTCATTTCCCGGTTGAAATACGGTTCCGCTCCCGAGGTTTCGATTGCAGCCGGCGCAATCAAACGCGCGATAGGATTTGGCGCATCACAAAGCGGGCGCTTGCTTCGCACATATGTTTACGATGGCTTCAACGAAGATGAATCCCATCGAAAAGTATTTGATGGATTGATGATTGAGCGTGCAGCAAGCGCGCGGGGAAGCTTTAACATTCGTTTCGCGCAGCCCTCTCGCGACGGAGATCCCTGGGCCAATTTTCTGTATCCGGTCAACATTTTTCCTTTTACCGACGCTGCGCAGCTCGATCCGGAAACGGGCGGCCGCGACGGCATGTTGACGCACAGAATGAAGGAACAATACTGGCCGAAAATCATGTACACGAATTCGTCATACGAATATTGGGGCCGTGTCGCATCGCTGTTTCACACGACCATCGATGGGAAGGAAGACGTCTCGTTGCTGCCGAACGTTCGCGCGTACTTGTTCGCAGGCGCTCAGCACGGCCCGGCCGCTTTTCCGCCGCCACGAACGGTCGGCCAACAAATGAACAATCCTCTCGAGTACCGGTGGGCGATGCGGAAGCTACTGCTCTCGATGAACCGCTGGATTACCGATGGCGCCGAGCCGCCGCCGACCGTGCTTCCTCGCATCAGCGATGGCACGCTCATTTCTCGAGACAAGCTGAATTTTCCAAAGATCCCAAATGTCGTTGTGCCTGCAAGCCCGCAAACGGCCAGACGCGCGGACTATGGCCCGGATTTCGCGAAGAAAAGCATCGTCAGCTATGAACCGCCGAAACTGGGCTCGGCTTTTCCTGCTTTTGTTCCGCAAACCGATGCCGATGGCAACGATGTCCCCGGCATTCGCATGCCTGAACTGCTCGTGCCGCTCGCAACCTACACCGGCTGGAATTTATTTAATGATCGCTCCGGTCCATCGAACGTGATGTCGACGACAACGGGCTCCTTCATTCCGTTCGCTCGAACACGTGCGGACCGCGAACGCAGCGGTGATCCGCGCCAGTCGGTCGAAGAACGGTATAAAAGCAAAGACGAGTATCTCGACCGCATTACTAAATCTGCAAACGAGCTCGCTTCAAAAGGCTACCTGATCAAGGAAGATATTCCACGCATCGTGCAACAGGCCGGCACTCGCTGGGATTGGATCATCGGTAACACCCATTGACCCACCCTTTCCCGCTCTG
>QHXA01000733.1:0-597 GCA_003222755.1 Acidobacteriota bacterium | reverse complement strand
CAGTAGCTCAATGGCAGAGCATCCGGCTGTTAACCGGAGGGTTGTAGGTTCGAGTCCTACCTGAGGAGCCTTATTTATTTTCAAGCGACTTGGCAATTTGGAGGTTCCCCAACCCAAGAACCGGAGGGTCGGACGCAGCCGGATGGTCGCCCGAGATGGTTGCCGGTTGGCCGGAGTCGCCATTTCATTTGAGGACAGGTTGCTGTGAAACACAAGCGCAGGAGACGCCAATTGGTTCAGAAAGACTACACGAAGACGTATGCTTGGTGTCTGCGTAGAATCCCCGAGGAGCATGAGCGTTTTGATTTTGGAGCGAAGGCCGCTCCGAATGTGGATCTCTCTCGTGTTGAGGGCACAATGATCGAGATCCAACTCGTGAGCGCCGAGAAAACAGTTCCAGTCGGAGTGACAGGCCCTGACTCGCCAGCGCGAAAACAGCAGGGGTTTCATTTCTATTTCATGACCTGTAGTGAGGACTGCTGCAGACAACTGCAGGCGGCCGTCAGCGAGGACACTCTACTTGGTCACGCTTTAGGATTGAATGAGTGAAAACTCCGAAACGCCGCTAACACGACAAGCGTGAAATGTTACAGTTGG
>QHXA01000731.1 GCA_003222755.1 Acidobacteriota bacterium | reverse complement strand
GCGCCGGCAATATCCGTGAGAACGGCATATTTGTCGCCTTCTTTCACAAGTCCCATCGCGACGCCGGCCACCGGAGCCTTGATCGGGACGCCTGCATCCATCAATGCCAGAGTCCCGCCGCAAACGGTCGCCATCGACGAAGATCCATTCGATTCGAGAATGTCCGAGACCACCCGAATGGTGTAGGGAAAAGAGCCCTCGTCGGGAATGACCGGCAACAAAGCGCGTTCGGCCAGCGCACCGTGTCCGATTTCCCGGCGGCCGGGACCGCGTAGCGGCGACACTTCGCCGACGGAAAACGGGGGAAAGTTGTAATGCATCATGAACCGTTTCTTCGCTTCACCTTCCAACCAGTCCATCCGCTGAACGTCCTCGGCCGTGCCCAACGTCGCTGTTACGAGGGCCTGCGTCTCGCCCCGCGTAAAGACAGCCGAGCCGTGCGTTCGCGGCAGGACGCGTGTTTCGATCCAGATCGGCCGGATCGTGTCGAATTTTCGCTTGTCTTGCGAGGGATCTCGTCGCGGAAGATTTTCTCCTTAAGCGCGCTGAAGATATGCTTCGCCATCTTCAGCTTTTCGGGATCCGTTTCGGCCTCGGGGAACAGTTCGACGGCTTTCTTTTTCGCGGTGTCCACAAGCTCGTAGCTTTCCAGCTTGTCGTGCTTGTGGGTGTCGAGAGCGTCTTCGAGATCTGCGCGAACCGAGTCTTCGATCTTTTTGGCCATCGCTTCGTCAACGGGCGTGACCACGACATCGAACTTCTTGGGCTGGAGCTTCGCATAAAGCTCCTTCTGGAGCTGGATGATTTGCTTGATGGCCTGATGCCCGAAATTCAATGCCTCGACCATTACTTCTTCGGAAACCTCATTGGCGCCCGCTTCGACCATGACGATGCCGTCTTCCATTCCGGCGACGGCTAGATTCAGCCGGCTGTTCTTGAGTTCCGAATATGTCGGATTCAGATAGTAGCGGCCTTCAATCAAGCCGACTCGCACTGCGGCAACGGGATGAGTGAATGGAATACTGGATGTGTACAAGGCCGTCGATGCGCCGACGATCGCATGCATTGAGGGGTCAATGTCGGTATCCGCCGACAACACGAGTGCGATGACCTGTGTCTCGTTTTTATAACCTTCCGGAAACAACGGCCGGATCGGGCGATCGATCATGCGGCTGTTCAAAACTTCACGCTCAGAGGGTTTGCCTTCGCGTTTGAAGAATCCGCCGGGAATTTTTCCGGCGGCGTAAAAATTTTCTCGGTAATCGACCGTGAGCGGGAAGAAGTCCAAACCTTCCCGTGGTTCCTTCGCGGCGCATGCGGTCACCAACACTACGGTATCTCCGTAGCGGACCAGCGCGGAACCTTGAGCTTGTTTTGCCAGCTTTCCGATCTCGATCGAGAGTTCTCTTTCGCCGACCATGGTGCTGACTCTGTGAACGTTCATAATTATCAATTTCTCCTAAAACAAAACGGCCCAGAAGCGGTGCCCCGGGCCGTTCATGTCATCATGCTGCATTGTGAAAACCAATCTGGCCCTCGCAGGGAGTGGCAGACTGGAAGCGGCGATCGCCGCTATTTTCGAATTCCAAGTTTGGAAATCACTTCGCGATAGCGATCTGCATTGTACGTCCTGAGATAGTCGATCAACCGGCGGCGCTTGCCGACGATCTTCAGTAATCCGCGCCGTGACGAATGATCTTTTTTATGCGTCTTCAGGTGCTCCGTCAGGTACGAAATTCGTTCGCTAAGCAGTGCAATTTGAACTTCCGGGGATCCCGTATCCGAGGCATGGATTCGATATGTGTTGATGATATTTCCTTTGGCGTCCTTCGTCAGGCTCATTGGCTACGATTCGATTCAGTTCTCTTTCTCTAAGATACAGCCTAGCATATCGCTTTGATGCGAAGCCATTCAGGTTAGCACAAGTCTGGGCCGCACCCAACCGCTTTCTATGGACGCGACTGCCAAAAACTCACCCTTTTTGTTGAAGATCCGCGCGAATTGCGCGTCTGCTTCACCTCGAATCTGGTTGCCGTGCAGGACCTTGGCTTCGTCACTCTCGGAGACTTCAAGCCGCGGCATAAATTCCAACAGACACTCCATTGGAATCAGATCGCCGGACGAGACATGGTTCAGTTGGAGCGCGTCTTCAATCCGAAACTCACCGGAACGGGTGCGCCGCAACGCTGTCAGGTGAGCGCCGCAGCCAAGCCGCTGACCCAGATCATGCGCAAGGCTACGGATGTACGTTCCTGGGGAACAGACGACTCGAAACTCCATCAGCGGCGGATGGATGGCCACGATTTCAAACTCTCGGATCTCCACTCGCGCGCTCCGCATCTCCACTACGCGATTTTTCCGGGCCAGTTTGTGCGCAGGCACTCCTCCGATCTTTTTGGCGGAAAACGGGGGCGGAAACTGGTCGAGGATACCTGTCAGGCTGCGTATCGCATCTTCCACATTGCCTTCGAGTGGGCGCTCCTCACTAATCGGAATACCTTCTCGATCATATGTGTTTGTTGCGAATCCGAATCGAATCTCGCCCTCGTATTCCTTCGGGGAACTCGGAATGAATTGCGCGATACGCGTTGCTTTTCCTACGGCGATGGGCAGGACGCCCGTGGCTATAGGATCTAATGTTCCAAAATGGCCGACTTTAGAGATATTGAATTTTTTGCGAACCGCCTGCACAACATCGTGCGATGTCATGCCTGCCGGCTTATCGATATTCAAAACGCCGTGCATAATGATTTTGGAAAGTCGGGTTAGACGTCTGACCCCGAATTTCCTTCGTGTTTGATCTGATCCAGCAACTCTTCGATGCGAATCCCTTTCTCCACTGTTTCGTCGTAATCGAAGCTAAGTTCAGGGATGCGTTTCATATGGTGTAGGCGCTTGCTAAGAGAGCGGCGGATAAAGGTGGCGGCAGAACGAAGACCCTCTAGAGCTTTTTTGCGCTGCGCAAGGTCTCCGAGAACCGTCACGAACACCCGTCCGTGACGCAGATCAGGTGAGACTTTCACGGCCGTCACGGTCGTCAGGCCGACGCGAGGATCTTGAATCTCGAGCTCAATGATTTCGCTGAGCTCGATTCGAAGTTGTTCCTCGATTCGATCGATTCAGTGGATGGTGCATTCCGGCGCCGTGCGCTCTGCATCTTCAGCGGCCTGCTCCAACACCTTATGCAGAAAGCTCTCATCTGACCCGACCGTCACGACGCTAAGCTGCGACCGCTGCCACAACTCCTGATGATCAACTTCAGAGACCGCCACATTGAATTTTGCGCGCAACCGGTCTTTCAGGCTGCGCACAACCATCCGTTTGTCCTTCAAGGATTGTGCGTGGGGAATGTGAATGTCGAGAGTCAACAGAGCGATGACTACCATGAGAATCTGGCACCGCTCGCGGTGCGGACAGAGCTACGCCCCGACGTCGGCCATCACTTTCTCTGTAACGAATGCTTCGATCGTGTCGCCGATTTTGACGTCGTTGAAATTCTGAATGCCGATGCCGCATTCATATCCACGGGTAACTTCGGAAGCGTCTTCTTTGAATCGCCTCAGCGAAGCGATCTTGCCTTCGAAGATCACGACATTGTCCCGCAGGAGGCGAATTTCA
>QHXA01000732.1 GCA_003222755.1 Acidobacteriota bacterium | reverse complement strand
CACCTGGAGCTTCTGCAAATTGAATGGAGCTGCCTGTAATGTTCCGCCGAGCGCATAGACGAGATGACCTGTAGGCACGTATCGTCCGTCGCTGCCCCCTGAAATCAGAACCGTGCGTTCGCTCGTTGCCAACTATTTGGGCAGCGTCCCAGCGCCGGTTGTTGACTATAGTTCCCTTCGCGAGTGTGAATAGCAGCGTCTTACCGCCGGGCAGAATTTGGGGCCGATCTGCCAGTTCATCGTTCTGTACAGTGACGACATTTTGGGGCTTACCACCTTTTGCTGAAACCCGCATGATGCCCTTTGCACCTCGTCCAAACACAATTTCATCGTTGCTGCCCCAACTAATACCTGAAGTAGGATCAACCAATAGGAATAACCAAAAAATAATGTTGACGGAAACAAGCAGGTCTTCTCGAAATTGGCAGCACATCTGAAGCGAAAGCGACGCTTTGAGGAATCAGATACAGTCTGATATCGTATGATCATGAAGATTCTCACTGTCACTAATGTCGCACGGAATTTTAGCGCCGTGATGGATAACATCGAACGCGAGCAGGAAGACATCCTTCTGGTGCGCAATCAAAAGGTGATTGCGCGCCTCATTCCTGAACCGCCACATCAAAACGCTCTTGAAATTCTGGGCGATCTCTACAGAACGCTCGACGACAAAACCGCCGACGCGTTGATGAAAGCGATCAGGCGCGTAACAAAGAGCAAGAACAACACCCTCGATGAATTGCGCAACCCGTGGGATTCTTGATTGACACCAATCTCTGGATTGCCATTGAGCGCGGCAAACTCAGCGCGGCCGATATACACGGCCTTACGAAACAAGCCCCAATTTTCGTGTCACCTGTAAATCTCGCCGAAATTCGCTTCGGAATCGAGTTGATGAGAAATGCGAAGCAGAAAGAACGTGCCAGCGCCACATTCCGGCGCATGCGCCGCAAGCCTCTTCTACACATCACCGCCGAAACGGCTGAGGTCTCCGGTGTACTGGCCGCCAAGCTCGTGAAATCGGGCCGAGGGCATGACTTCCGTGTCCAGGATCTTTGGCTGGCAGCCCAAGCCGTACAGCAACAATTTACACTGCTGACCGCCAATGCTAAGGACTTTCAAGACATTCCGAATTTGAAATTCGTTGCGGTCAACGTATCCTGACCACTTATTCGACACCGCACCCGATCGAGTCGACCGTTTCGGGCTCTTTAAATGTAGTTATAGTCCGCACGTAATGTTCCGGCGAGACTCTTCGTAACGCGACGCCGGGTTTTCTTGTGCGGTCGCAGCCGATGCTTACGGTTGCTACCATGTAAGGATGGGCTCACGATTACAGGAGGGCCGGTTATGCCGACCGCAACTCTTACCAGTAAGGGACAAACGACAATACCCCGCGAAGTGCGTGCCTTCTTAAAATTGAGACCGGCGACAAACTGGAGTCCAGGCTTAATCCGGACGGTAAGACAGTCACTTTAAAGGCTGCAAACATTGATGTGTCAAACCTGAAGGGTCTGCTGAAAAGTGAAGGAATGAAGCCCTACAATCCCGAGTTGCTTGGCGCGAACACGATCATCACATTATCTTTGCTCCACGTACCGCCGCGTCCGACCATGGCATCGGCAAGCCTGACCGGCGGTCCACCGGATGTATCCAGCTTCTTCAGTTTTCCATCCGCAAAAAATCCAAGAAAGCGATTGTCCGGCGACCAAAAGGGGAACGTGGCTCCCTCGGTGCCGGGCAACGACTGAGCGCTGATGGTCTTGCAGCAACCGCTGCGCATCACCGATGTCGCGTAACCGCCGCTTCGGATCTTTTTCCAAACACGCTTGAATCAGCATCCGCGCTCTCACTGGAATTCGGTGCCAATCCGGCTGCTTCGTGAGCACCTGCGCGAGAGTTTCCGAAACATCTTCGCTATGCTCAGCGTCGGCGAGTTCTGAGTGTCGGCGCTGGTGCTGGTCCAACCGACTTTCGCCAGACCGAAATCGAGAACCTTCACCTGTCCATCGGGCTTGATCTTGATGTTGGCGGGCTTCAAATCCCGGTGCACGATTCCTTTTTCGTGCGCCGCCGCCAGCGCATCCGCGATTTGCCGAGCGTAGTTCAGCGCCGTTTCGAGCGGCAGCGGACCTTGCGGCGCCTCACCCTCGACCAGCTCCATCACCAGATAGTTTTCGCCGACGTCGTAGAGCTGGCAGATATTCGGATGATTCAGCGAAGCGATCGCGCGAGCTTCGCGTTCGAATCGCTCACTGAATCGCTCAGCGGAAATTTTCGTAGCGACTTCCCGACCCAACCGTGTGTCGACGGCTTTGTAGACTTCCCCCATTCCGCCTACACCAATGCGATCGATGATTTCGTACGGACCCAAGCGCGTACCGGCTGAGAGGCTCATGTCGCCGGGATTGTACACCAATCTATTCCTTAAGGATCTTTCGTTGCTCGTTCAACCGGCGGCAAACATTCGGTGCGATCGTATTCGCGGATTTCTGGAGCCACCCCACACGCAAGTTGCTGCGACACCTACAGCAAGAATTGCCCATCAGGTTGCGATGGGTCCTACAATAGGAGGAGAAATGCCAACCAGGACAAGGAACAGCAAACTTGAAGACGCGCTGGCCCAACTCGTTCAAAGTCAGGCTCAGTTGGTATTGCAGAACGCGCTATTCGTATCCCACCTTGACGAAGATCGACCGCGATTCAGCCGGATTGAACAGGAACTTTTCGAAATGAAAACGCTTCTGCTGCAGCACGCCCACGTTTTGAAGAATCTTGTAGAAATGCTGAACAACCTGCCGGAAGCAATCCGCCAGAAAATCGGATTCCAACGTAAATAGTTGCGCCATCTTTTGCCACTCAAGCTTGAATGCGATCGTCATCAATTGACGCGTTCGCCGCATCCCGTATAATCGCGGCAGCAATTTTGTGTTTAGTTTGGAGTTTGCGGCCTCATGCCTGTCACGATCGGGACACAACTCGGCTCTCTCGAAATTACCGGCTTTCTCGGCAAAGGCGGAATGGGCGAGGTGTATCGCGCGCGCGATTTGAAGCTCGGCCGGGAAGTTGCAATCAAGGTACTACCCGAGGGTTACACGAACGATGCCGAGCTGCTCGCGCGTTTCGAGCGTGAAGCCCATCTTCTGGCTTCGCTGAATCATCCGAACATCGCGGCGATTTACGACATTGCGGAATGGGAAGGAACTCGGTTCCTGGTGTTGGAGCTGGTGCCGGGCGAGACGCTCGCCGACATGTTGCGTCGAGGCGCGGTCCCCATCGACGAGGCACTCGTCATCTGCCGCCAGATCGCGGATGCGCTCGAGGCCGCACATGAAAAGGGCATCATTCATCGGGACCTCAAGCCCGCCAATATCAAGATCACACCCGACGGCAAGGTCAAGGTGCTCGACTTCGGCTTGGGAAAACTAACCGAAGCCGAGGGCGCATCAGCAACTCTTTCGCAATCGCCGACATTGACGCGTAGAGGAACCATTGAAGGCGTGATTTTGGGTACGGCTGCATACATGAGTCCCGAGCAAGCTCGCGGCAAGGAGGCGGATCGGCGAAGCGACATCTGGTCGTTTGGCTGTGTCGCATTCGAGCTGTT
>QHXA01000704.1 GCA_003222755.1 Acidobacteriota bacterium | reverse complement strand
GAACATGGTCATTCCCGTGCCGCTGACGGCGAAACCGTTTGAAGTGATACCCATCACGCAACGCGCACAGAACCTGACCGTCTTCGACGCGAACTACACGACGCCTTACGTTCAAACCTTCACGCTCGGGCTCACGCGCTCGCTGACTTCGAAACTGACCATGGACGTGAAGTATGTCGGCACGCGCGGGACCAAGCTCACGGGCAGCGTCGCATTGAACGATGCCGACGTCCGGAATAACGGGCTGCTCAAAGCTCTCGAAATCACGAGGGCCGGCGGCGATGCACCGCTTTTCGACACGATGCTGAAAGGCGTCAATCTCGGAAGCGGAGTTGTCGGGCAGGCCATCAGCGGCTCGGAAGCGTTACGGCGGAATGCCACGTTCCGTGCCGGCATCGCCAACGGTGATTTCGTCGCGGTTGCCAGAACGTTGAGTTCAACGAACGTCGGTACCACGCAACCACCGCTTACCAACGCAGGACTGCTGCGCTCCAGCGGAGCGTTTCCGCCGAATTTCATTGTGGCCAATCCTCAGTTCAATGAAATCACCTGGCGTACCAATGCGGATAATTCGAACTACCAGTCGCTACAAGCGCAATTGAACGTGCGCCAGATCCATGGTTTCAACTACCAGGCGACCTACCTGTGGAGCAGGAGCCTGGGCGTGACTTCCACTCTCGCTACGACGGCGCAGGGGTCTGGTTTTCGCGACCTGCAAAATCAGCGAGCCGACTATACCCGTCTCCCGAGCGATCGCACCCATGACTTCCGAAGTTATGGCACGTTCGATCTGCCATTTGGCCCGAACAAGCTGCTGGGCGGAAAGACCAGTGGATGGGCGGCTCGCTTGATCGAAGGTTGGAAATTGGGAACCATCCTCAGTCTTACTGCAGGACAACCGCTGAACGTGGTAGGCAGGAATACCCTCTATAGCAACGGCACGCCGGAGATCGTCGGCGCGTTTCCGCGCAAAGGTGAAGTGGTGTGGCCTCAGAACCCGGGCGATATCTTCGGGAATTTTTTTGGACAGCAGTACAAGAATGTCCAGGACCCAGGTTGTGCTGCGGTAGCATCGACGCTTACCGCGTTCTGCACGAATACGGCGCTCGCGGACGCCAACGGGAACATCGTGCTGCGCAATGCGGCTTCGGGACAACTCGGGACGCTCGGGCTTCGGACGATTGAAGGGCCGGGCAGTTGGTCGTTCGATGCGAACCTGCAGAAGAGCGTGCGCGTTGCCGAAGCCAAGAATCTGACCCTACGGGTCGACGCAACCAACGTGTTCAATCACCCCACACCGGGCAACCCGAACCTGAACATCAACACAGGGACCTTCGGCCAGATCAACATGAAGACCGGGAGCCGCCTGCTTCAGGCTCAGCTCCGGTTTGATTTTTAGAGTGGCGTCGATCACATCCTCGCACCCCGCTGGGGACCCCGCTGGGGTGCGGATGTCCTTGTTTTCAGCCAACCGGGGGTTGCGCTCGCTTTCGCTCGCTTAACCCCCGGCTAATTTCCTGACACGCCTCCGGCGTGCGGAACGCAGCCCGGAGGGCTGCGGGGATACTGTGTTGACCAGGCAGCGAGGACACCTCAGAAGTTCACACGCGTATTGATAATGAACGACCGGTTTCCGGTCGCGCTGGTGATGCGGCCAAAGTTCAGGTTGTTGATATTTGTCACCGGGTCGCCCCACTGCGGCTTGTTCAGCAGGTTGATCGCATCGAGCCGCAATTCGAACGTCTTCGATTCGTCGATCCGTACCCGCTTTACAAGATTCATATCCAAGCTTAACCGGGACGGCCCTTCAATCCATTTCAGGCCAAGATTGCCCACTTGCCCCGGCGATGGATTGATCAAAAGCAACTGCCCATTGGCATCGGCAATCGCGCGCTTGCTGAATGCACCCTGCACGCCTTGTAATGTGGTGACACTCGCGCGTGCGGGGTCAGGCGCCACCTGAAGACCATTAAAGTAGGTCACACCATTTGCCAGCTTCGTTACAACCCCAGCACTCTTCGGGAACGGCCCCACGAGGTTTGGAGTCATCAACCCGGTACTTGCCGTAACTGACGCCGTAGGAGCAAGGATGTCCAGCGGAGATCCCGACGTCCAATTGAAGATTCCGCCAAACTGCCATCGCTCCACCAGCCGCTGAATCAATGCCGGCGCGGTGCTCAGAAACGCGCGATTCGGACCAAACGGAAGTTCCCACGTTCCATTGCTGCGAATGGCATTCGTGCGATGAAACGTGAGCAGGGCTTTGTCGATCGCGATATTTCTCGGATTGCGATAGCTTGACGTCCGATCCGGATTGCTGTCGCCGGTTCCGCCGTGGCCAATAGTGCGGCTCCACGTGTAGGAGGTTTGGTTCGTGAATCCGTGCGACAAACGCTTGGTCACCTGCAATTGCATCGAATGATAAGTGGAATTCGACGTATTGCCATTTAATGCCACGCTCTGTAATTGCGGATTGACCACGATGAAATTCTCCGGAAACCCGCCATTGCGGATCAGACCTCCCGCCACGTTTGTGACGGTGGTGGATGTGTTCAGCAGGTTTGCGAACTGCCCAACGTCTCCATTCGCAATCGAAGCGCGGAATATGGTGTTCTGACGAAGAGCAGCGGATCCGGTAACAGTCGTACCGTTCACCGGTCCCTGTCCCGCATTCATCGTCAAACCGCGCAGCATCTGATCGAACAGCGGCGCATCGCCGCCTGCGCGCGTGATATTGAATGCGTCCAGAATGCCGTTTTCGAAAATATTGACGTCATTCAACGGGAACGGAGCCCAAAGTTTGGTCGCTTTGCTGCCGACATAGCGTGCTTCGAATGTCAGGTTATGGGCGAGTTCGCGCTGCAGTTCGAGGTTCCAGTTCTGGACATACGGATTGACGCGATTGTCCTCGTATCCCTGAATGGTCTGTTGCCGATCCGTTAGCGGGATCGGCTCCAGAGGCTTGGTCGTGCTTTGCGGAACCGGAAGGCTGAAGTTGGACAGGCTCAGTAATTCTGCGGTTGTGTGTTCGACAAAAAGATTCAGCCCCGGAAGATTGCCAACGGCGCCATCGATGGCGATGTATGTCGGGGCCCCTTGATAACTGACGCCATATCCTGCGCGCAAAATTGTTTTGTCTTTGCCAAACCATGGCAGCGACCAGCTGAAGCCGACGGCGGGAGCAAAGTTGTTCCAGTCGTCGTCGTAAATCTGCTTGCCGGGTTGGGGTGAGTTCTTACCAACGAGTTCGACTTTCGTGATGGAACCTCGTGATGCGCCAGGCTGCCACCAATCCGCAAAGCTCGTGCCGGAAATGCCAAACAATCCGCCTTTGCCTCCCACTGTGCGACCCGCCAGTCCTTGCGCCTCCCATGGCACGCCGTAGTAGTCGTATCGCAGACCGACGTTGAGCGTCAGGTTCTGGCGCAGCTTCCAATCGTCTTTGAAGAAGACGCTGAATTCGCGCTCACGCCAATAACGCCATTTTTCTTTCAACTCGCGGCTGTCGACGAATCGAGGGTTCTTGGCATCAACCAAACTGAAACCTTCTCGAATTCGTTGAATAGAACCCGCAAGATCAATCAAAAGATTTTGCGCGATGGCTTGATTGCCGCCGCTGAGGCCAGGGATAGAAGTGCTGTCGATACCTCGGACCTGCTGACCTCCGGCGCCAAAGAACGCGCGCACCGCATCAATATCTTCGGCGTTGAATCCGTTCGAGCCGGTGTATCTCGCGTCGGCGCCAGCCTTGAAAGCATGGGCGCCGCGTGTCCAACTGACCGTGTCGGAGTACATGTATAGCGGACTTCGCTGTCCTCGAGTGGCATTCACGCCGTTGGTGACGAGGTTTTCCGGAAACAGAATTGGTTTGGGTACCAATAAAATTCCATTGCCTTGCGGCAGAAACGCGCGAGCTTCGTCGCCTTCTTTGCCCGGAATGGCATACGAACCCCAGCTCCAGTAATGAGAGCGACGCAGTCCGCCGCGAAACTCGTTCACAACGGTTGGGGAAAGAGTCGATACCAGTCCAGCGGTGTAGACATCCGGATTGCGAATCACGCGTCCGCTGTACCCACCGGGCCAGTTCGTGTACCGCCCCGTACCAGGAGAATTGCAGCAGTTGGTCTCGCGTGTACCACTGACGGAAAGTTTGTGGCGCGCATTGAAGCTATGATCGACGCGGAAGTTGTACTGATTGCGGTTGGTATTGGGCGAACCACCGGTATTGTCATCCACGCCTGCCTCGCGGCGAACCCAGCGATATCCCGCGGTGTTGAGGCCATCGCCGATCGTGTAGTCGTTCGGCACCGGCATTCGAGCGATCAGCTTTGGCATGAATCCGGATGGATCAAAGCCCGGACGCAGGGGATCACGTCCGAACACGCTGAATGTCGAGAGAGAGCCCATCGCACCGCGGGGCGTGATCAGGTTGCCTTGAAGATCCACGACCGGGTTGCTTGAAAGCGCATTCCCATTGTCGACGCCGGGGAAGAACCGGAAATTGCCCTTGCGCGCCTCCGCGGTCAAGACATTGCTCAAGAAATTTTCCTTGAGCACGTAACGTTGGCCTTCGTAGAGGAAGAAGAAAAACGTTTTGTTATGAATGACAGGACCACCGAGTCGCCCCCCAAACTGATTGCGGTTTTGATAGTTTTTGCCCACACCGCTGAAGTTATTAAACCATGTGTTCGCATCCATTGAAGAATTGCTGTTCATCCAAAACAGCGCGCCGTGAAATTGATTGGTTCCGGATCGGGTTGCCATCTGGACCTGTCCGGAACCGCGGCCGGATTCCGCGTCTGCGGGAGCCACGATGACGCGAACTTCTTCGACCAGATCCGGGCTGACGTAGGTTGTGGAAAACGCGCCATTCGCTTCCAGGTAGCGGCCGTCGGAAACAACAATGCCGTCACGGGTTGTATTCACCTGGCCGGGACGACCCCCCGCGAAGTTGCTTCCAACAGTGCCGGCCGTGGTTCCGACGAGATCGATGACGTTCCGCGTGGCTAGAGGCAGTTCCCGGACTTTGTAATCCGGAAGCACTGTGCCGACCGATGAGGATGACGTCGCAATCAACGTATCGGCGGCCACGGTTACTTCAACCGCCTGCGCGACAGCTCCGACGCGTAGCGTGAAAT
>QHXA01000703.1 GCA_003222755.1 Acidobacteriota bacterium | reverse complement strand
CCGCATCGTTCGTCAGGGTCGGCCCGTTGCAGCCCAGCGCGAGCGCCTTCTCCATCGTCGCCTCCCACTCCTTCTGCGTCGGTAGCCGCCAGTCGCCCGGTGAGGACCCGTCCGTCAACATGCAGTCGCCGTTTTTCAGCCCCGCGACGGCCTTTTTTGCAGCCTCCCAATCCGCGGAGGACAAGCAGTTGGACTGCTTCAGCCAGACCAGCCCCGTCTGGGTATCGGTCACCGTACCGTTCCCACAGTCGACGTAGCGCTTCGTTTTGTCGACGCACGGCGCCGCGGCGCGCGTCCCACCTCCTCTGTTCCCGCCTTTTGTGCCTTGCGTCGTGTTGGTGCCCCGCGTGCCTTGGAAGTTCCAAGTGACGCGAACCCCGCCATTGCCAAAGAGCGTATTCCTGATGGAGGGGATTTGCGCCGATGGCGGCGACGATGCGGATGTGATCGATGCGAGCGTCGGACCGGCTGGGGTGATAAGAATGGCCGCTAGCCCGAGCAGTATGGCAATGAAGATGCCCAGACACCACTTGAGCAGAACCGCTCGAAACCGCCGGCTTGCCCTCATCCGATCTCCGCAACCAATAGACATAGATTCTCTACGACCCAGATTCGCAATTCGTTCTTCCATTCTTTTCTCCTACTGCGGGTTAGTTCAACAAAGCTGGATTTCTTACTTATTTTCTGCCATCAAGCGCTTCGCAACCTCACTTGCCAGGCGACCGCTTGCGCGACAGACTCGCCGTATTATCATCGACCTGGAAAAATCTGGTCAAATCAGCGAAGCGACCGTTTTCGGTCAACCGAGGCCCGATCCGCGTGCGCCGTGGGAGATTTTCGCGCGACACTACCGTCCGGCGCAAGTGCCACTGGTCATGAATTTCAGCCCGCTTAACCGTCTTCTTATCACTGTCAGATAGGCTTCGACCATTACGTAAGTGCGTTCCGAAATATCGGGGGGTGACGCAGCCTCGCGATCTTCCTCCCAAGCCAGCGCAACTCCAGCCAGATGATTCCGGCTGCGGTCGCTGCGATGAAGAAAAACTGCCCGATGATTTCCCATGTGAACATAATCTATCTTGGAGCGTGGAATTCTTGCATTCGGCCTGCCTAACAAGCTTTCTCGTCTTTTCAGTCACATTTAAAGCGATGCGGAGAGTGGAAGCCCAGAGATCCGTTGATGATTTGTCATGAAACTCCGGTTCAGCTTTGCTTCACCGTGTCATTAGTCGCGACCCGAATGTGCTGAGACTTGAATTGGCAGGCAGTCAAGACTTCGCGGAGGAACTGGGTCTGCCAGTTTGTTATTCGGATCGCCGCCAACCGTGAGCGGTGACGCCCGGCCTCGAACATTACATCTTCCCACTGCGTAGGATTCCGTGGATCGCCGCGAGGAGTCCGGACGATCATCGATTGACGCCTGCCCGATCGTGAGTGTCGATTTGTGGAACACAAGATGTCCTCAAATCGGATCGGGAATGTTGCCTCCCAAGTTTGCCGGACTCGACCTGAACACCTCACCGTATTCGACAGCTTCGGTGGGGCCGATGCCAAAGCAGAAGCCGATCTGGCCAGACGCTGGGAAGTGCTGAACAGGATTTCGGAGGTTTCGCCTTCAGGCAGTAGTGACTCGCTTGGCGGGAAAGCCGATGAGTACGGCGCACACTACCAGTACGCATTCAAGATTCTGATGGATCCACGGTTCAAGAAAGTGCTGAACGTGACCGACGAAGAAAAGCAGCGTTATGGCGTAGACAAAGACAAGGCACCTGCAAACTCGGCCTTGCGATGCTGCTGGCACGGAATATACTCGCCAGCGATGCCGGTACCCGATTTATGTGGGTCTCCAATGCCTACAACGGTAACAACGGCGCGGCGGATAACCAGGATAACATCTACGGCCGTGGCGCGTTGGCCCCAAGAGGGTTCCTGCTGCCCATATACGACAGCGTTCCGAGGTTGGATGCGGCGATCGGCAGCCTCATCGAGGATCTTTCGAAGATGCCGGGCAAGGAGCCTGGAAAGACCATGCTGGATGAGACCATGGTTGTAATAGGCCATGAATTCGGGCGCAATCCGGACTTCAATTTGAACAATGGCCGCGACCACTGGGGTCCCGCGTACACGGATGTGTTCATCGGCGGCGACGTCAAGCCGGGCCGGATTGTTCGGTAAGACGGACAGCTACAAGTCCATCGATCA
>QHXA01000726.1:495-3168 GCA_003222755.1 Acidobacteriota bacterium | reverse complement strand
CGGGTCAACGTTTGATGACGAGCTGCGGCGATGTCCTGGAAATCGCAACCGGCAAAGTCCTGTTAAGGGTGGCAGGTGTGGGCGGTGACGAGATCTGGTTCAACCCCGGAGATGAACGCGTATACTTTGGTGGCGGTACGGACCGGATCAGCGTGCCGGTAGTTAATGCACTGCCCCCTTACAACGTGATTACCACGCTACCAGTCGGGAGGCTGGATGTGACGCCAACTCACACCACCCACTCGGTCGCCGCGGATCGCGAACTGAATCGCATCTTCGTGCCCGTTAGCCATGAAGGCGTGAAAGTCTACACCGATGATCGGGACAACGACGAGGGGCCCGACAATTAACAGTCGGCAACGCGCGAAAGATTGGGAATTCCAAGCGCTACGAAGCAGCCGCCTCTGCGGCTGCTTTCGTACGCCGGCTACTTGCTCTCAAGCGGTTCGGCCGCGGCTTTATCGATTGCAGCTTTGGCGTCCATAACGATCTGTTGAACGTATGTATCATTGACCTGTTTTGGCGTGCCGATCACCGGCATTGCGACATTATCGAGAACGGCATAGCCTTGCAGCGCCAAAAACAACTCGGAAGGTCTATCCTTCACCTTTCTCCATGAGCGTGATTGAACGAACGACCGAGCCTTTACCGCGCTCCATTCACTTGCCGGCTTTGCGCGGGTTCAGCATCGCATTCGTCTTCATATTCGGTCTCGTCCTGTTCGGACTCATCGATCGAGTTCGAGCGAACCCACGGCTGTTCTGGTCGTTCATGGGCGCCGTGGCCGTACTGCTCGCATGGAGTGCGGTGCTGTTCCCAGCGGCATGGCGGCGGGGTCGAAGGCTTACGTTAGAGTTCGTTCCGCGGCCGCAGCACTATCTGCAGGCATGCCTGCAGGCTGCGATCTTTGCATACTGGGGTTGGTACTGGCGGCAGGTATACGACTCGTACTACTTGGTGATCGCGCAATTGATATTCGCGTACGCCTTCGACCTGCTACTGTCTTGGTCGAGGCGGGACACTTACACGCTCGGCTTCCTTCCGTTCCCGATCGTCTTCAGCACGAACCTCTTCCTCTGGTTCAAGCCGGATTGGTTCTATTTCCAGTTCATGATGCTGGCCTTCGGCTTTGCGGCAAAAGAGCTAATCCGGTGGAACAAGCAGGGACGGAACACGCACGTCTTCAATCCCTCGTCGTTTTCTCTGATGGTGTTTTCGTTGGCGCTCATCCTGACAGGGACAACGGACCTTACGTGGGGCAAAGAAATCGCAATCACACAGTTCTATCCGCCGCGCATGTACCTTTTTATATTCCTGATGGGGCTGCCGGCTCAGTATCTCTTCGGCGTCACGACGATGACGATGTCGGCGGTGGTGACCACCTATTTGTTCGGCCTCGCGTACTACGGTGCAACCGGCGTCTATTTCTTCTTCGATTCGTATATTCCGATATCGGTTTTTTTTGGAATGCACCTCTTGTTCACCGATCCGTCTACCGCACCTCGTACGGAACTGGGACGCATGATCTTCGGTGCGCTCTACGGCCTGGGCAACGTCGCCGTCTATCAAGCGCTGCAGAGCGCAGGGGCGCCGGAGTTCTACGATAAGCTCTTGCCTGTTCCGATATTGAACGTCATGATCCAGTTGATCGATCGGGCCGCGCGATCGAAGCTGCTTCGGTGGTTCGACCCATCGGGATTCGGCCGCTCCCTCGTGGGACGCCGGCGTAATTTGGCGTACATCATCGTTTGGACGATCGTGTTTGCGATGATGAGCGTCGTGCAGGGTGTGGGTGACAAGCATCCCGGACAGTTTGTGCCCTTTTGGCAGCGGGCTTGCCGGGAAGATCGGCCATATGCGTGCTCGTACCTGGCGGTCTTGCACGCGAACTTTTGCCGGCAAGGGTCAGGTTGGGCGTGCAATGAGCTCGGCATCTTGCAAGCCAAACGCGAGTCCGATCGAATAGCCGCGGTGGCGTGGATCGAGCGCGGATGCGACCTGGGATTTCCGCCGGCGTGCGGCAACATCAAACGTCTAATCACCGGCAGTGGTACCGCAGAGACGGCCTCACCGACTCTCCAGGACTATCCGATCATCTTACGCGGTAGCAAGGCGCCAATAACTGATCGAACGCCGTCCGCGTTGTATGCGCTTGCTTGCAGCGAAGGCTGGCCGGACACATGCGAGCAGACAACACGTTGACGACGATTAACGTTTTCGCAAAACATCCGAAGTGGCAACTACGCATGGTTTAGTTTTTGACACTTCAGCCCTTGGGGGCGTATAACAAAATGCATTAACCAGCAACAGGAGGTAGTGAGATGAGGAGACGAGTTCTCCCAGTGATTGGAGTGTCCGCCGTCATCGTAGCCGTGATCTTGCTCCTCAAATTCGCGGTCGCTAACCAGACATCGGGGCCCACAGCGCTCAAGACTGCCTGGGGCGAACCCAACCTGCAGGGAATCTGGACGGACGAGTATCAGACGCCGTTGCAGCGACCGGCTAAGTATGCCGGGAAAGAATTTTTTACGAATGAAGAAAGGGCTGCTCTCGATGCCCAACGAGCAGCGATCGAACTTCGGCCTCGCCAGGAGAGGGGTACCGAACGTGACGTCGCCGGCGCATACAACGCGGACGGCGTTCGACCAGTGATTGGCGCCTTGCTACCGCGTA
>QHXA01000726.1:0-489 GCA_003222755.1 Acidobacteriota bacterium | reverse complement strand
GTTCACACCCGACACCCAGAAGCAGATTGCCGCAGAACGCGAGTACCGGCTTGCTCTCCTGCAGGCCACGGCCACTTGCAAAAACCAGGATCCGGGCTGTCGAGGCGGAAATTATGGGTCGCCGTCACCAAGGCGAGCGGAAGTTCCTCCGCGTTACAGCACCGGCAACATCAATCGAGTCGATAATCCCGAGGGCCGCAGCATGTGGGAGCGTTGCATGGCCGCGGTGTTGCCCGATTTTGGTGGGTTCCGTCGAATCGTGCAGTCTCCAAGATCCGTCTCGATTTTCTATGACGTGGGACAGGGGCAAGGATGGCAGCGCATTATCCCGGTCGACGGCAGTCCGCATCTTCCGCGCCATATCCGGCAGCGCTTTGGCGATTCGCGCGGCCGATGGGAGGGCGAAACGCTGGTGGTCGATGTCACCAATTTCAGTTCCAAGTCCGACTTCATGGGATCCCGCGAGAACCGCCATTTGATCGAACGGTG
>QHXA01000725.1:561-2807 GCA_003222755.1 Acidobacteriota bacterium | reverse complement strand
TCTCTTCAAGTACAAAAGCCGGCGACCGTCAGGCGACCATTTTGGCCCTTGAATGTCGAAGCCGTTTTCGAGCGCCATGAAACGCCGCTGGTCATCTCCATTGGGCCCCATCAGCCAAAACGAATCGCCTTTACGAAAAGCAATTTGGGAAGCATCCGGCGAGAACGATGCCTGCAAACTCTCATCAGTGAGTTTTCGAACTGTTCCCGTCACGGTGGAAATAAGCCAGACGCCAACTTGCTGGCTGACTCCGGCGGGACCGTCTGCCAGGATTCGGGTCCCGTCCAGGGACCAGGAGAACCGCGCTCACCGGAAGCACAGACCGGAAGGTACTATGAGGACGCGGGTTTCTCCGGTATCGATGAGGCGAATGTGAATCGCGGTGGCATCGCTGTATGCCAGGTATCGCCCATCAGGTGAAATGGCGGCATAAAAGATTGGATCGTCGACGGGATTTGTGGTGATTTGCCGCTCCGTAACATCGACGAGTGCCTTGAGACTGCTGACTTTGCTGGAAGGCGTACTCTGCCAGACTGATTTCAGTAAATAGCCACCAAACCCGACGATCATGAGCAGCGCGGCAATTCCTGCAGCCGATTTCCATCTGCGCGGAATTTCTTTCCGCGTGATTGTGGCGGCCGTTGACGATGCGAGTATCTCGTCAAGTTCGATACGCGCATCAGCGATGTGGTGCAACCGGCGCTTTGCATCTTTCTCCAGACACCGCCGCAGCAAGCGTCGAATGCCTTCAGGCAGGGTTTCAGGTAGTGAATTCCAGTCCGGCTCTCGAGCCAGAACTGCGGCGACAGTGTCCGACAGCGAATCCGCCGCAAATGTACGGCGGCCGGTGAGGATTTCGAAGAGCACGCAGCCGAATGCCCAAATGTCGGTTCGTTTATCAACGGGCTGCCCGGTGGCCTGTTCCGGGCTCATGTACGCGGCAGTTCCAAGGATGACGCCTTGACGTGTACTTGTCGGCAGCTGGGATAAATCTGCGCAGGCGCCCTCATCGAGAAGCGCCTTGGCCAACCCAAAGTCGAGCACCTTTACGTTGCCCGCAGGCGTAATCTTGATGTTCGAGGGCTTCAGGTCCCGATGAATGATGCCCTTCTCGTGTGCCGCTTCCAGCGCATCCGCCAGTTGACGACCGATGCGCAACCCCTCCTTTAACGGCATGGCTCCGCACGCTATACGATCGGCTAGGGTTGGACCTTCCACCAACTCCAGCACCAGCGCACACATGTTGCCGACTTCCTCAACACCATAAATTGCGGCGATATTGGGGTGATTGAGGGCAGCCAGCGCCCGGGCTTCCTGTTCGAAACGGCCTCGACGCGCGGGGTCTTCACCGCAGGATGCGGGCAAGACCTTGATTGCGACATCGCGCCCGAGCTTCTTGTCTCTCGCGCGATAGACTTCACCCATGCCGCCAGAGCCAATGAGCGCATCAATGCGGTAATGCAAAACGTACTGTCCGATCAAAGCTTCATTGCTCATTAGTGACTTCCCGATTCATATTGTGGAAAGGTTGTATCACACCGCACTACGGAGGGTGGCACGCAAATTCAGATCTCCTGAGCTGGAGGAATTCTGGGTGATCGAGTTCAAGCGGCAAACCCGCCGTAGGCGCCGGCTTTAGTAGCCGGGGCGGCGGCCGAAAGGCCGCTCTCGCGGCCCGCGCCGGCTAAAGCCTAGGCTAAAGCCGGCGCCTACGGCGGACGCGGCTGGAATTGCGGATGATGCTTAGATCTCCAGCTTGCCGGTGCTGTCCCCGAACTTATCCTGCTGAATCCCGAACTTGTCGAGGACACTCAACAGCAGATTCGACATTGGCGTGTGTGCCGGATACCGCAGATGGCGGCCGCCTTTCATCTGGCCGGATGCGCCTCCAACCAGGATCACGGGAAGTGGATCATGGTTGTGCTCGTTTCCGTCGCTGAGCGTACTGCCGTAAAGCACTAAAGAATGGTCGAGAAGATTCCCATCGCCATCGGGCGTCTTCTTCAGCTTGTCGAAGAAATAGGTCAACGTGCTGATGTGATATCGATTTAGCACGGCAAACTGGTCCATGTTCTTCCGATTGTTCGAATGATGCGAAGCGTTATGGAACCCGTCGCGAACGCCGCTCTTCGGATAAACTGTGCCGCTCGTCTCGTGCGAATACAGCAGCGTCGAAATTCCGGTGATCTCCGCCTGATATGCAAGCGCCTGCAAATCCCACATCAATTTGAGATGCTCATCGAAGT
>QHXA01000725.1:0-474 GCA_003222755.1 Acidobacteriota bacterium | reverse complement strand
CTTCTTCCAGATATTGGCTAAGCCGGCTGCGATCTGCGGAGGGCAGTTCCTTTTGAAGCCCGGCCACTTCGTTCAAAACGGAGTCCAGGAGACTGATGGACTGCTGCCTGCGAGCCTTTCGCTGCGCGTCGGTGCTGCCATCGCCGAACAGTCGCTCGAACACAACCTGCGGGCTGTGTTCCATCGGGAGCGGAACGGTGGGTGATTTCCATGCAATGGTGTTCCGATAGGCGCCGCTGAACCCGGTGTCGCTGCTCAAGGAGGACTCCTCGATGCTCAGCTCGATCGACGGCAGCGGAGTGTCTTGGCCCAGCTTTCCTGCGATCACCTGGTCGACCGACACACCAACGTAAGACTGCGCTGTCTTTTTCGGATGCGAGCCCGTTAGGAACACGGCCACCGCGCGGTTGTGATCGAGAGCACCACCGCTGTCTTCGCCATCGGTTGGCCCCGCCTGCGGGTGGCACAATCCGC
>QHXA01000702.1:2760-4246 GCA_003222755.1 Acidobacteriota bacterium | reverse complement strand
CGACCTGACCGGTTATTGGGTTTCTCTGGTGACGGACAACTGGACTTATCGCGTGATCACTCCACCGAAGGGCGATTACTTGTACCTTCCGCTAAATGCGGAAGCCCGGCGCATTGCCGATACGTGGGATCCTGCCAAGGATGAAGCGGCCGGCGAGCAGTGCAAGGGCTACGGCCCGGTGGGCGTCATGCGCATGCCGACGCGCCTCCACATCACCTGGCAAACCGCCAACATCCTAAAGTTGGACACCGATACCGGCACGCAGACACGGCTGCTTCATTTCGGTGCGGCCGAAGCTCAGACGGGACCTCGTACATGGCAAGGCTATTCTATTGCCGAGTGGCAGTTCCCAGGTATGGGCCGCGGGCGCGGCGGCCAAGGCGGAACCTCCAAAACGGGCACTTTGAAGGTCATCACCACCCAAATGCGACCTGGATATATTCACAAAAATGGCGTTCCGTACAGCGAAAATGCGGTGCTGACCGAATACTTCACAATTGTGGAGGATAAGGGACTCACCATTCTAGTGGATACGTTAATGCTAGAAGATCCGAAGTACCTGACTCAGTCTTTCGTCCGAAGTGCAGAGTTCAAAAAGCAGGCGGACGCGAGCGGTTGGGACCCGTCTCCCTGCTCCGCAAAATAAGCTGGACCAACGCAGAGTGCTCAACCGAAATGGCTCGTGTGCGGTAGTGACTCGATCCAATCGCCTTGTTTTTGGTGGTAAATCCGAACAGGGTCATTGGGAACGATCTTGCTCGTGCCGCAGACCGGACAGTCGACCGTCCACATCGCTCCCGTACGGACAGGTTCAGTGATGAATTCGATTCTGAGTTGCGCGTTGCATCCCTGGCACACACATTGGAACAGCACGTTGCGTTTCACCTAAACCTCTGCACCTAATGTTATGCGATGACGGTCTATGACCGACCCTACAGTTCAACACTCGCAGGCTTCTTCATCAGCTCATCCGACGCAATCTTTCCATCACGGATGCTGATGACACGGTGGGCAAATTCGGCAATATCCCGTTCGTGAGTAACCAGGATGATGGTGTTTCCTTCGGCATGAAGCCGATCAAACAGCTTCATGATTTCTATACCAGTCTGTGAATCCAGATTTCCAGTCGGCTCGTCTGCAAGAATGATCGAGGGATGATTCACGAGCGCCCGCGCTATGGCAACGCGCTGGCGCTGTCCGCCCGATAGCTCGTTCGGCTTGTGGTGCATTCGATCGGAAAGCTCGACCATCTCGAGCGCTTTCTTCGCGCGCTCGGTTCGATCTTTGGCGGGGACACCGCTGTAAATCAGCGGGAGTTCAACGTTGTGCAAGGCCGTGGCGCGCGCGAGCAGATTGAAAGTTTGAAAGACAAATCCGATTTCCTTATTGCGGATGTGGGCGAGCTCATCATCATCCATTTCACTGACAAGCCGCCCATTCAACCAATATTGACCTTTTGTCGGCGTGTCGAGGCAACCAATCAGGT
>QHXA01000702.1:0-2684 GCA_003222755.1 Acidobacteriota bacterium | reverse complement strand
AAGAGCATGCACCTCTGTGCTGCCCATCTCGTATGTCTTCCAAAGATCATGAGTCAGAATGAGAGCGTCTTTGTGTTGCATGCTTCTTTTACGGCGCCTTCTCAATTTTGATCCGAGTGTTGTCCTTCAACGTGCGCAGCACCTGATATGGTCCGGTTACGATCTCATCGCTTTCTGCGAGACCATCAGCAATTTCGATATCCGTCGTGCCGGTGATACCGGTCTTTACTGGCCGAAATAACCCGATGCCGTTCTTGATCGTAAACACGCCTTCCTTTTCGACCTTCTTCTTACTCTTGTCGAGCACATTGGATTTGGAATCGTTGTCGAACTCGCGAATGGTCAAGGATTGAATCGGCACCGTCAGCACGCCCTGGCGCGTTGCAGTGACGATTGTCGCGGTTGCGGAAAGGCCTGGACGAAGCTCCGCAGGCGGATTGTCGAGAGTCACGACGACTTTGAAATCTTTGGCCTCCTGGCTGGCGGCTCCTTGCTGCGTTGTCGTCGTCGTGCCGCCGGTTCGAGTTAGTGCGCTGTTGCCGACTTCCGAGACATGTCCGATCAATTGCCGGTCTCCCAAAGCATCGACTTTGATCCTGGCTTCTTGGCCAAGCTTGACGTTCACGATATCGGTCTCATCGACTTTCACCTCAGCGGTGATCACTGACATGTCGGCGATTGTCATTAATACCGTCCCCGGCTGGTTCTGGACGCCGACAATGGCGATCTCGCCTTCATTCACTGGGAGGTACGTAATGACTCCATCCAGCGTCGAGCGAATCGTTGTTTTGGAAAACTGATCCCGCGCGCGTGTTAACGCCGCACGTTGCTGAGCGATCCGAAGCGCTGTGCCGTCGCGTTGTTTCAGCACTTGACCCAGTTGTGCTTCCGCTTGCGCGAGCCGCGCCTTGGCAGCATTCAACTGCGCCGCTGAAATGTCGTAGTCTGCTTTTGAGCGATCGTATGCTTCCCTTGCAATCAAGCCTTCCTTGCTCATCCGTTCCCCGCGATCGAAATTCTGCTTCGCGCGAGAGAGATCCGCTTCGGCTCGCGCGATCTCCGCTTTCGATGAAGTGACGGCCGCTTCCGCGGACCGGATCGACGCGGACATTCCTTCCACTTCTGTCTGCGCGGCGTCCAGGCTTGCTTCCGCAGCGCGGACGTCCGCTTCCGTTTGGATCGATTCCAATTGAACAAGGAGATCGCCTTCGCGAACGTGATCGCCTTCTTTGACGGGTAGCCGGACGATGCGTCCCATCATGTTGGAACTGACGTTTACGTACTTTTTCGGTTTGATCTCCCCATTAGCGGATACCGTCTGTGTCAAATCCTGGCGAACCACGCGCCCGGCCTGAACCGCCACTACTCCTCGATTCCGCGCAAAAATGCTGTAGCCCACTGTCGAGGAGATCGCAACGGCCACAACAGCAGCAATCACAACTTTCTTCTTCGTTGTCATTCGACCTCAATACGAGATGTAGCGCGTGTGAGTTTCAAAAAAGGTCATGATACCCGATTGATCGAGTAATAAAAAACCACAGCTACTTTGATTTTTGTTTTGAATTTTTGTGTGACATGACTTAAAAATATTTTTAAACAAGAAGCTTGCCTGCAAAAAGGTGAGCAGTAGTCGTAAAGAGAGCAAGGATCGGAGGTGAATTGAAGATGGCAACTAAGAAAGCTCCAGCAAAGAAGAAAGCGACAAAGAAAAAGAAGTAGTCGCCATTGCACAGTAAAAGCCCCGCGTATCGCGGGGCTTTTTTAGTTTGTGCCAAATCTCAATGGATAGTTTCAACCTTCTTCTTCAGGTAATCCATCAGAATGTATTGGCCGAGATTCACTGTTGTCGTGAAGTACGCCTTGCCGCGGCAAATTTCCGTGACTTTCTTGACGAAGTCAACGAGGTAATGGTCGCTGGCCAGCATAAAGGTATTGATGAGAATGCCCGCTTTTCGGCATGTGGCCACCTCTTTGAACGTCTCTTCCAGAATCATGGGATCGAGCCCAAAAGCATTTTTGTAGATGCGGCCATTTGGCAACGTGATCGCTGAAGGCTTTCCATCAGTGATCATGACGATCTGCCGCATGTCTTTCTTCTCCGCCATCAGCAACCGCCGGGCCAGACGCAATCCCTCGCACGTGTTGGTGTGATAGGGACCGACAACCACGCGAGCTAATTGCTTCAGCGGAACTTCTTCGGCCGAATCGTGGAACAGAACCAATCGGAGCGAGTCGCCTGGATATTGTGTGCGAATGAGATGCGATAGCGCGAGAGCCACCCGCTTGGCCGGTGTAAACCGATCCTCACCGTAAAGGATCATGCTGTGACTCGTATCGAGCAAGAGGACAGTCGAGCATGAACTCTCATATTCCGCCTGCCGAACCATAAGATCCTCGTACTCGAGATTCAACGGGGCACCCAAACCTTCTCGCGCAATTGCGTGCATGAGGGTAGAGCTGATGTCCAGATTTAACGTGTCACCGAACTCGTATTCTTTTGTGGCTTGATACGCCTCAACACCTGTGGCGAAGTGGGTTGTTTCATGCCGGCCGAAGCTGCTGCGGCCGAGAGACCCGAGAAGGTGGCGGAGCGAACGGAATCCAAGGAAATCAATCGACTTGTCGGTCAGCTCGAATCGCGCGGAGCCGACATGCATATCTTCTGTGCCTTGAGAGTCTTCATC
>QHXA01000068.1:14338-16262 GCA_003222755.1 Acidobacteriota bacterium | reverse complement strand
TTTCCAAATCGTGAGAGAGCGCCCGTCATCGCGCATCCGGCCTCCGCCGTTGACAGGGACAACTGCGAGCATATAAGCAGCGTATTCCGTGGCAAAATCGTCATTGATCACCACCACCCGCTCGGGCTCGGTGAAAACCGCTAATCGGAAATATTGAAAGTATTCTTCCCACCATGCTCGATACTCCGCTTTTCCGTAGACCGTCGTGTCATTAGGAGACATCATGACAACATCATCAGTAACGAGCGAGAGCACCCCGTCGACATCCCCGGCCTTTGCGGCTGCGAAAAACGCCTGCCGATAGGCAAGTATCGGGTCCTCTTTTGTCGAGATCTGAGTACTCATGGTCGTGGAGGATGCCAAGCGTTTTACACCGGCCTGACGGGCAAGTCAATGGCTGATGGCTCGGCCCTCTTTTCAGGCTGCGCGCTATCGCGATTGCGCTTCGCGTCGGGCTTGCGTTCGCTCCGCTCACCCCAACTGCTCCCAAGTTTTGCCTTGCTTGATGTCAACCGTGAGCGGGACATTCAACTGCACCACGTTTTGCATCAGATCCCGGATGGTGTCGCGAATGTCAATTTCGTCTTCCGGCACTTCGAAAATCAGCTCGTCATGGACCTGAAGCACCATGCGGGTCCGGAGTGTGCGTCGCCGCAGCTCTTCAGAAATTCGGATCATTGCAAGCTTGATAACGTCGGCGGCGGTTCCCTGAATCGGAGAATTGATGGCCGTGCGCTCTGCCATACTACGCCGCATTCCGTTGCGCGAGTTGATTTCGGGATGCTGGCGAATCCTGCCAAACAATGTCCGCGTCACACCGGTATCGCGGGCCTGACTCAAACAATTCTCGATGTAGCGCTGAACGCCTTGATACTGCTCGAAGTATCTGGAGATGAAGTCTGCGGCTTCGTCGGGAGTGATGCCGAGTTGCTGTGCCAGTCCGAATGGCGTCTGTCCATAGACGATTCCGAAGTTCACCGCTTTGGCACGCTCGCGTTGCTGCGGTGTGACCGCATCGATCGGCAACCCGAGCACGGCGGCCGCAGTCCGGCGGTGAATATCTTCTCCCGCTGAAAATGCTTCCGCCAGCCGCTCGTCTGCAGAAAGATGGGCAAGAATACGAAGCTCCACCTGGGAATAGTCGGCCGATACGAACCACCAGCCTTCCTCCGGAATGAACGCGCCGCGAATTTTTCGTCCGAGATCGGCTCGGACGGGAATGTTTTGCAAATTGGGATTACTGCTCGAAAGCCGTCCGGTCGATGCTGCAGCTTGATGAAAGGACGTGTGCAGCCGACCTGTTTTCGGATCGATCAATTTTGGAATGACATCGATATATGTCGATTTGAACTTCGACAGCTGCCGGTACTCCAACACCAATCGCGGTAATTCGTGTTGTTCAGCCAGTTCTTCCAGGATCTCCACCGCTGTCGAAT
The DNA here is from genome assembly GCA_003222755.1 of Acidobacteriota bacterium. GTDB lineage: Bacteria > Acidobacteriota > Terriglobia > 20CM-2-55-15 > 20CM-2-55-15 > 20CM-2-55-15. The sequence goes on along the minus strand of QHXA01000068.1, from coordinate 14,826 downwards.
ACTGTCCCGATTTCCGCAGCTTTCGCGGCCGCGGCAGATTGAGCCTATCGAAGAGAATCTCACCGAGCTGCCGCGGTGAGTTGATGTTGAAATCGCAGTCTGCGATTTCGCAAATGCGCCGCGTGAGTTCGTCTAGTTGCACCCCCATTTCGCTCGACATGCGCTCGAGCACCGAGACATCGATCCTGAGGCCGGCCATTTCCATATCGGCCAGAACAGTCGACAGCGGCAGCTCGATGTCATGGTAAGGTCTCGCCGTTTGTTCTTCGACTTGCGGCGCGAGTTCTTTCAATAAACGGTCAATCCACGGCGTGCGCTCTTCGTCAGGCGCAACGGTTTGGGCCATCAAGTCGAACACGAGGTCCGGCAGTTCGTATTTTCCGCGGTTCGGAAACAGCAGGTATGCCATCAGGAGTGGATCATCGTATGGCGGTTTCACGTCAAGCCCGCCGCGGCGGAGTCGGAATATCGCGTCCTTTAAGTCATAC
>QHXA01000068.1:13564-14324 GCA_003222755.1 Acidobacteriota bacterium | reverse complement strand
CTGAAAGGATTGCCGATACACGTTCGTCCAAGGGCACGCTCGAAACCGGCCCGTCTCCCGTCCAGAGCGACACCCGGTCTCCACGAATGTCGAACATGATGTGGCTGCCAACGTGGGGCACTATTTCCGTTGGCGTAACTTCGACAATGGGACCCGCTTCCGGCGGCAAATACTCTTTGATCAGTCCGGTGAATTCTAATTCCTTCAGCAACGGCATCAATGCCGCTCTGTCCGGCTGTTGAACCTTGAAGTTTTCCCAATCGAGATCGATCGGCAATTTCGAATCGACCGTCACAAGCTGTTTGCTCAGCGCGATCTGCTGCCGGTTGTCCATCAGCGAGGCGCGTTGCTTGGCGTTTTGAACTTCCATTGCTCGCTGCAAGAGCACCTCGACCGACCCGAACTTCTGAATTAGATCGCGTGCGCTCTTTTCGCCGATGCCTGGGGCGCCAGGAATGTTGTCCGAGGTGTCGCCCCAAAGAGCGAGCAAATCCGGAATCTGTTCCGGCGCGACGCCAAACAGTTCGTGCACCTTCTCACGGTCCACGATCAGATCGTCTTTGGATGTATTCAAAATAAGAATAGGATCGACGAGTTGGTAGAGATCCTTGTCCAAGGTGACAATGACCGGGTTCAGCCCTGCCTCCAAAGCCCGGGTAGCCACGGTTGCGATGATATCGTCAGCTTCCTGGCCGGGAATTTCCAAAACGGGAATGCGCATCGCGCGGCAGAATTTCCGCAGGTAAGGTATCTGATCGGC
>QHXA01000068.1:12995-13537 GCA_003222755.1 Acidobacteriota bacterium | reverse complement strand
TACTGCGCGTGCCGCACCGTTCGCTCCGGACTATCCAGAGCGACGCAAATGTAGTCGGGAGGATACTTCTCCAGGACGCGCTTCAGCATGATCGCGAATCCGTAGACCGCGTTGGTCGGCAGACCATGACTCGTCGCGAGTCCTCGAATCGCAAAGTACGCTCGATACGCCTGCGACATTCCATCGATCATGAGAAAGACTGGGTGTTTTAACATTGCTGTGTTCTTTTCTGCTTCTTTCTCGCAACAGTTGTGCACAAATGTACACGGTTTCGCGCCGCGTTCGGTTTGTAAGTTCTTAACGATTCATGCAGCGCGATTCGGCGACCGAATTGCTCATCCGGCAGCCTATGCACGAGCAGACGATTGCCGCTCCAATCGAATTCACTGGAGTTGGACTTCATACAGGAGAGAAGGCGACAGTTCGAATACTTCCCGCTCCTACAAGCAAAGGCATAATCTTCCGACGTGTCGATCTGGACAATTTCGAACTGCGAGCCGACGTCGGTTCGGTCGCGCGCGTCGCGTATGCCACCACTCTTA
>QHXA01000068.1:1897-12914 GCA_003222755.1 Acidobacteriota bacterium | reverse complement strand
AATGCATATATCGAACTCGACAATTTCGAGGTTCCCATTCTAGACGGTAGCGCGGTTCCTTACACCGAAGCTATAGGCCGCGCCGGTATTGTGAAGCAGAAGAAGCCGCGGGAATACATTCGCATCACTAAAGAATTCGTATTGAGGGATGGCCAAAAGACACTCGGCATTTATCCCGCGGAAACATTCTCTATTCAGTACGATATCAATTTTCCTCATCCGCTGATTGGCAGGCAAAGCCTGCAGGTCGAATTGACCGCGACGAATTACGCAGACTCCATTGCTCCCGCGCGAACTTTTGGGTTTTACAGCGAAGTCGAGAAGCTGCAATCCAACGGTTTGATCCGTGGCGGGTCGCTGGAGAACGCGATCGTGATGACCGAGACCGGTATGCTGAATGATACGTCGCTTCGTTTCCGCGATGAGTTTGTCCGTCATAAGATGCTCGACTTGCTTGGCGATTTCGCGTTGATTGGACAGCCAGTGCTGGGCCGGCTCGTCGCCGACCGTGCCGGACACGCGCTGCATACGCGGTTTGTCGCGGAGTTGTTGGAAAGTACATCTCACTGGGTGATCGACGCGCCTGCGGCAATGTCGGTTTCGTCCGCCCGATAAATCTCATTCGCCACTCGCGCGACCGTCAGAACTTCCACGCGTTCAGCTCCCGCGCGCTTCAGCGTCCGAGCGATCTCGTGCATGGTCGAGCCCGTCGTGTAGACGTCGTCGACGACGATGACCCTTCCTTTCACCTCGCCGCGCATCTGAAATGCCGACGCGAGATTTCGTTTCCGTTCGTTTCGAGTAAGACCTGTTTGGCTTGGCGTGTTCTTTCGGCGACACAGTAATCGCGGAGCTACGGGCCGCCCGAGCCGCTCCGCAATCAATTCGGCCTGATTGAATCCTCGCTGTCGCTCGCGCGATCGGTGGAGCGGAACGGGGATAATCAAATCACCGGTGAAAGCTTCGCGCTCGAGGCATTCCTTTAAAATGTCCCCCAGCGGCTTGGCTAGCGAAACACGGTCGGAGTACTTCAGATGATGAATGATGTCGCGAAGCGTCCGAGTGAACAGCAGAGCGGATCTGGCGAAATCGAAGGCATGCTCGCCTTTGATACATAACCCGCAAAGGCCTTCAATCGCCGGCGCCGGCTCGCCGCATTTCGTGCAGAACGGCGGCTCGACGCGTATCAGGCTGGACCAACATTCCGGACATGCCCCTCCCCACCTACGCTCTTGAACCGGAGCATGACAATGAACACAGTGCACTGGCAACAGGAGATTGAGGATGTAGTCGAGCAAAGCGCGTTTGGGGAAACGCAAAGGGCGCCGTCAGTATACAAAACAATGGCCACAAAAAGGCACAAAAATCACAAAGTAAGTCGCCTCTTGTGAATTTTGTGCCTTTTTTGTGGCTGATTCTTCTCATTTCGAATACGGAAAGTTGTGGATGATCGAAAGGGCTCGATAGATCTGCTCGAGCAGAAGAACGCGTGTCAAATCGTGAGTGAAGGTCAATGGTGAGAGCGACCATTCAAAGTCGGCGCGCCTCTTTACGTCCGGAGGAAGACCAGCGTAATCGCCGATGACGAAAGTAAGCCGGCGTGGATCCGAAGTCATGTGCAGTTGGAGGAACTTTGCAAACTGAGCGGATGTCCAGGAGTTCCCTCCCGGATCCAACACAATGACCCGATCCGAAGAATCAAGCGCCGCGAGCAGCTTCGCTTCTTTGACCTCAGCGATCTCCAACGGCAAAAAGTGCTGGATTCGGCCGATGTAGTCCTCGCAAAGCTTTGCCAGTTGCGGGTTCTTCGTTTTTCCGACCCAAACCAGGCGCAGCTTCATTCGAGGCGCAAATTTTTAAGGCACGCGCTGCCCGATCAAGTCACGCGCGTCGTGCCGCTTACCGGCGCGCCACAGCCGTTCCAGATCGTAGAATTCACGCGCCCGGGCTGAAAAAATGTGAACCACAAAATCGACGTAGTCCAGCAGGATCCATTCGCCTTCGGTATGTCCTTCAATGTGCAGTGGACGCACACCTTGTTTTTTCAATGTTTCTTGGATGTGATCCGCAATCGTTTGGTTGTGGCGTGTTGAGGTTCCCGTGCAGATGAGGAAGTAATTGGTGAACGAACAAATATCGCCTAGTTCGACAACAACCGCATCCTGGGCCTTCTTGTCGAGTGCGGCTTCGATCGCTTCAGACAGTTGATTTTCTGTTTGCATCAATTGTTGTGTCTTTTCTCCTTGTTCATTACGAATAGAGTTTGTTTTTCTCAATGTAGCTCCACACAGTCGGCGGCAGCCAGTGGCTTACCTGTTGTCCTCGCTTGCGCTCGTCGCGGATTTCCGTCGAAGAGATCGGCTGCTCGACGAACGGCAAGTAAAAGACGGCGGCGTCCTGTGGCAATGTCGTCGTTTGTTTGTCGTTGAGGATCTGATGAGGCGCGATGTCCTCGCGGAATGGGAATCCTGGACGATTCACGATCACGAGGTGCGCCAACTCGAACAGTCGCCGGTAATTTTTCCAGGTCTCGATTTCCTGGTACATATCTGTTCCGACTATGAACAGAAGGTCGGCACCTGGATGCGCGTTTTTCATCGCATCGAGTGTCTCAACCGTGTAACGCCTTTCGAGGACATCTACTTCTATTGTAGACGTCCGAAAGCGATCAAAGGAAACTGTCGCCAACGCAACCATAGCAAAGCGGTGGAACGGCGACGTGATACCACGCGGTTCTTTATGCGGGGGAGAAAAGGCAGGAACGAAGTGAACCTCATCAACTTGGAAAGTTTCCGCGACCGATTCAGCTGCGGCGAGATGTCCGTTATGGATAGGATCAAAGGTCCCACCCAATATCGCAATCCTCATGATCCGAGGGCGATTCTAGCATGCGGAATTCCGGGAGGAAGAAAAAAATGGATGCTGAGTTCTACCGCCGCCCCGACTTCTTCCGGGCGCTCCGCGGCCGAGGAGCCCGTTGCGTAAACCACAGCGCGTCCTGGTTCGTGGGGTCGCCGTTGTAATTGATCGTGATTTCTTCGCCGGCTTCAATATCTTTGATGGCAATAATTTCCATCATCAACTCGTCTAGCATCTGCTCCAGTTGCGCATTCGGCGAATAGGAGTGATTGTAAATGGAAATGTACCCCATCGCGATGGCGGCGTGCTCATCCTTTTCTCCCCAATCGAAGGCGTAGTTCGAGAGGATGGTTTTTGCGGCATTGGGCCATTTTTTTTGGTCAATCACGACGACTGGCCCCCGCTCGATCAATTCGCCTTTCAAGAATTTTCGGACGGCAAACATCCCGCGCCCACGTCCTTCGACGACTCCCATGCGCACCCTGCGCGAGTTCGGATCGGAGGGGATTGGAACGACATATCGATCGATGACGCCAAGACAATTCGGAGCGCCGCACCGGCAATCGAAGCTGCGCCGGTCGTCCCACTTCGGCAGCACGGAACCTCTGCTCATGTACTTCTCGATCGTTACCTCGTTGTACATGATCGTTAGTTCTTCGCCTTTCAAAACCTTCCGAAAAGTGATCACATCGAGTTTGCCCGTGATGTAGCAGTTCGCATCACAAGAATGATTGATGTGCCGCGCATCCGATTGCGGCACAATCCATCGGTCATCGTCGATCTCGAAAGCAATTCGTATTTCGCTCTCAGGTATCCTGCTCAACGGGACGACGCGGCCTTCCAGCCGCTCCACGACGGCCGCTTCTTCAAGATTTTCAGATGCAACCAAACCGCGTCCTATAGGCGTATGGTCTACATATGATGGGTATGCTGTCGTCTTCATCGTTTTCATAATGAAGGTTTCAGCATACCATTGCCCGCAACGGGGACAAGGGGGCAGCCCCCTCGTCCCCATGCCCTCAAATCGCGTCGCTAACGCTGGCGAGAGTGAAATTCCTTACCTTGAGAGGGGGCACCATGACGGGAGTTCCTGCCGCACCGCTTTCGTCCGCGGCGACACGAGTGGGACGTCCGAGGACTTCGACGTTTGCTAGCAGTTCGCTAAGCGATTGGTTGAAGCGGAAATTCGTCACCGGCCGTGCGATCTTGCCGTTCTCAATGAGGAACGTGCCATCGCGAGTCAGACCCGTGAACGAAATCACGCGGGGATTTAGGCCGCGGATGTACCAGAGGCGAGTGATGAGCACACCGCGCTTTACGGACTTGATCATGTCGTCCAGCGACGCATCCCCGCCGGACATCACGAAATTCGAAGGGTTCGCCTTTGGAGCGACTCCTTGCTTCATGGCCCAGAACCGGGAATAGGCCAATGATTTCAACACACCCTTGTCAACCCACACCTCGCGCTGAACTGGCTGGCCGGCATTGGTGAATGGACTAGTTTCGGCGTTTTTCTCAGCAGGATTGCTAATGATCGTCACGCGTTCGTCAAAAAGTTTTTCTCCGAGCCGATTTCCGCCCCCACGTTTTGAAAAGGATGAACGACCTTCATCGGCCTGGCGCGCATCGAACACGCCGAGCATGCGACTCATGAGCATGCCGGCGGCAGTGGGTTCGAGAATGACCTCATACTTGCCCGGATCCAGGGCTGTCTTGCCACGCCAGGCGCGGCATTTTCGCAGAGCATCTTCGGCAATGCGCTCCGACTCGATAGTGTTCCAATCGGCGTCCTCATCGCCCGCCCATCCGGAGGACAGGCCATCGGGCGTTCGGATAGTCAGCGTGGAGGCCACAGCCGTGCCGGAATAGTACCCAAATAGCCGGTTGGATGTTGCGACCGCTTGCGAACCAGCAGCCACATCGATGAAACCGGCCGCGACGAATTTCGACGCATCCGCGGCTTTAATGCCCAGCGAAGCTGCGCGGGCGCGTGACTCCGTCGTCAGATCGCCGGTGCTCGCGTAGTAGCCATCCACCGGCATGTATTTTTGTTCCGCAAGTTCGGGAAGGTATTCCGGATTTTCAGGCGCGATCTTTGCCAGAGCTTCGGCGTCTCTAACGGCACGCTCTAGGGCGGCATCATCTAAGCGGTTCGTATCTACCGAAGCCACCCGCTTGCCGAAGATGCTGGTGATGCGGACCGTCACATTGTTCGTTTCACCTGCCGTCGTTATGCGGTTGATCGCGGTTCGCGTGAATCCTTGAATACCGGAAGTGATATTTATGCGCGTGTGATCCGCCCGAGCCAAGCCCAGGATCTTGTCACACAGCTGCCGCGATTCGTCAGCAGACAAACCGTGTCTCTTCGCGTTCGTGTTTTGCATGCCTATCCCGTGTTGATGACATTCACATTGCGGAACAGCGCTATCGGACAGCCATGCGATACCGCGTTCAACTGCTGCGGCTGGCCTTTGCCGTCATTCAACGCGGCGCCGAGCCTGTAGGTGCTCTTGCCGCCGGCGAGCGCCAAGGAGTTCCAGAAATTCGGCGTGCGCGCCTGGTAGGCGACATCGCGAAGCATCCGAATGCGCTTGCCGTCTTTGATTTCCCAAAATACCTGACCGCCAAACTGAAAGTTATAGCGCTGTTGATCGATCGAATAGGAGCCGTCGCCTTCGATGTAGATGCCGTGCTTCGTCGCCGCGATCACATCTTCTTCACTGACATCTTGAGTGTTCGGCTGCAAGCTGACATTCGGCATCCGCGGGAACGGAATGGATGCCCAGTCCTGCCCATACGCAGTACCGAGACTTTCGCGGACCTTTGTTAAATTTGAAATCCAGGATGCCATTTCGCGAGTGGTCTGGTAGTTCACGAACACGCCCTTGTCGACGATCAACCAGGACTGTGCCGGCACGCCTTCATCGTCCCATCCGCAGGTTGAACACCCGCCAGATTCCGTACGATTGCCCACGATATTCATGAACGCTGGACCATACCTGAATTTGTTCAGCACCTTCTCAGGAGGTGACAAGAAGCTGGTGCCGGCGAAGTTCGCCTCATAGCCCATTGCCCGATCGAGCTCCGTAGGATGGCCGATCGATTCATGAATGGTGAGCCATAAATGGGACGGATGCAGAACAAGGTCCCAGAGGCCAGGCTGTACGGGCGTTGCCGTGAGCTTTGCCGCCGCCTCTTCGGCCCATCGCAAAACGTTTTCCTGCATTTGCAAACCCAGGACGTACTCCCAGCCGGCGCCTCTCGGAGCAAGCACAGCATTGCGCGTTTGAAAGTCACCGTTGTCGTCGGAGACGGCCGTGACATTGACATTCGGGCCAATGCGGAAAAAGGTTTGCTGGATCAGCGAGCCTTCTGTCGTGCCGAGCAATCGGCTCTCTCGGATCGAAGAGATGCTCGAGGTCACAAATCGAACACCCTTAACACGCAATGCTTCTTCATTGGTTTTGAAAAGCAGCTGCGCCTTTTGCTCAATCGGAATGGTGAATGGATCGACCTCATGAGGAGTCATCCACCGGCCATCCGGAAACTTTTGAACGGAAGCAAGAGTAGTCTTTACCGGATTGATTCTGTCATTACTTCTGGCGATCGCGGCTGCCTGTCTGGCCGCCGCCGCTACGGAGTTTCGTGCGAGATCACGAGTGGCTGCGAATCCCCACGACCCGCCGACCAACGCCCGGATTCCGATGCCGTATGTTTCATTCTTGCTGACGTTCGTGATCTGCCGTTCTCGCGTGGCGACCAACTCCGTGTTCCCACGCGTGATGCGAACGTCCGCGTAGCTCGCCCCCGCAGATCGCGCCGCGTCCAGCGCCAGCATGACGAGATCTTTCTCTGCGGCATCCGGACCTGGAGCCGTGGTCTGCTGAAAGGGCCTGGCAGCAGCAACTCCAGCCGCTCCAGCCAATTTTATGAACTCGCGCCGATCGAGCTTGGTTTGCATGATGTGTGGAAGAATAGAACAGAATAGCCGCGTCTGTGAACTCCCGCATTGCTCCGCGGAACGGTATGCTGCGGTTTGGTGAAGCGACGGACGCTTCGGCACCGCGGAGCGGTGCGAGCCCCGTTACAGTTTCGACACCACAGCGTGCTTCAGATCGTCCAGGCCTTCACCTGTTACGGAGGAAATCTTCACGAGCTCCAGGTCGTTTTTCTTGCACCAGCGCTGGAGCTTCTGGACCTTCTTTGGATCGGCGGCGTCCATCTTTGCGGCAACCACGATCTTCGGCTTCTTGGCCAAGTCCGAATTGTATTCGGCAAGTTCTGAGTCGATGGTGTGGAATTCGTCGATTGGGTCACGGTCGTTTGCGCCGGAAACATCGATCAGGTGAAGGAGCAGACGAGTTCGTTCGATGTGCCGCAAAAACTGAATCCCGAGGCCATGGCCGAGGTGGGCGCCTTCAATCAGGCCGGGAATATCGGCGACAACGAATGTCTTGTCCGTGTCGACAGAGACCACCCCGAGCTGAGGTTCGAGCGTCGTGAAGGGATAATCGGCAATCTTCGGGCGCGCGGCCGATATGCGCGAGATCAATGTCGACTTGCCGACGTTGGGAAAACCGACCAGACCCACATCCGCCAAAAGCTTCAGTTCGAGTCGAAGATCTTTTTCTTCGCCCAGAGCGCCGTCCTGAGCTTTGTGAGGAGCACGATTCACGGATGACGCGAAATGCGCATTGCCGTGGCCGCCGCGTCCGCCTTTTGCGACGACGAAGCGCTCATTGGGTTGCGTGAAGTCGTGGATAATCTCGCCGGTGTCGTCATCAGAGACAACCGTGCCGAGGGGAATCTTGATTTCGAGATCCTCTCCGTCCCGGCCACGCCGATTGCTGCCTTCGCCGTGTCGCCCACGTTCTGCGCGAAACGTGTGATTGTATCGAAACTTCAGGAGGGTGTTTTCGTGGATGTCGGTGACGAGATACACGTTGCCACCGTTGCCGCCATCTCCGCCACTCGGGCCGCCGCGCGGAACGAACTTCTCGCGGCGAAAAGCGATGCAACCGTGTCCGCCATCGCCGGCTTTGACTGTGATTTTGGCTTCGTCGATGAACACCGGTATAAAACACTAAGACACAAAGAAGGCCGCCTTGAATTTATTTTATGGCGGCCTTCTTTGTGTCTGCGTTTGTGTCTATTGTTACTCGACCGGCTGAATGGAGATGAATCTCCCCGTCGCGCCTTTATTCTCGAACTGCACGATGCCGGGAATCTTTGCGAATAGCGTATCGTCCTTGCCGATGCCCACGTTGAGCCCCGGTTTGAATTTGGTGCCGCGCTGCCGAACCAATATGGATCCGCCGGTGACGAGTTCGCCGGAAAACCGCTTCACTCCGAGCCGTTGCGAGTGGCTGTCTCGGCCGTTGCGCGAACTTCCCACTCCTTTTTTATGAGCCATAATTACCCCTACAAAATTAGATAAGGATGTTGTCGATTCGGACCGACGTGTAATCCTGCCGGTGGCCATGCGTCCGCCGATATTGCTTCTTACGCTTCTTTTTGAAGACCAGGATCTTCTTTGCGCGGTCGTGCTCGACGACTGTCGCCTCGATCTTCGCATTGGTGACGAGCGGATTGCCAACCTGGACGTTCCCGTCGTTTTCGACGAGCAACACATTGCCCAGCTCAACTCTAGCACCCACTTCTCCGGCTACCTTTTCAAGCCGAATCGTTTGTCCGGGCGCCACGCGGTACTGCTTTCCGCCCGATCGGATCACGGCGTACATAGTGAACTCCTCCTCACTGAAGACAAACAGAAAGTATACAGTTTCGCACCGGGGAGCAGTGCAAGGAAATTAGCCAGGGGTACGCAAAAAACGCGTACCCTGGCTAATTTCCTTGCACCGCTCCCCGGTGCGAACGCGGCGATCATAGACCGCCCCTTCAGTTTTCATTTTGCCTTTGGATGAGCTTTGTCGTATTCGGCGCGCAGGTGTTCTAGCGATACGTGGGTGTACTTCTGCGTCGTGGCCAGGCTAGAGTGTCCCAGGAGCTCCTGAATGGCGCGGAGGTCTGCACCGCGCTCGAGTAAGTGTGTCGCGAAAGTATGACGTAACGTATGGGCCGTCAGGCGGCGGCCCGAAGGCAGCCGCAAGCGCGTCTTTTCGACCAGGCGTTGGACATCGCGAGCGCTCAGGCGGTGCCCGCGAATACTGACGAATACCGGCGTCTGGCCGTTATCTTCGGCCTGCGCGAGGCCGAGGCGAACCCGTTCCGCGAGGTAAGCCGTCAATGCTCGCGCCGCAAAGTCCCCAAACGGGACAACACGCTGCTTTCGGCCTTTCCCAAAGACGCGCACCAACTGCTGTGCCATGTCGATGTTTTCATCATTCAAGCCCACAAGCTCACGAACACGCAGACCGCTCGCATAAAGCACCTCCAAGATGGCCCGATCCCGGAGATCCCTTAATGAACCACCCTGTGGCATTTCCACAACGGCGGCAGCTTCATCTTCAGGAAGATAAGAAGGAAGCGTCTTGGACAATCTCGGTGACGAGACCAGGTCTGCCGGATTCGTTTTCAGGCGCCCATCCCGAACCAGAAATTTGAAGAAGGTCCGAAGGCACGCGAGCTTTCGCGCAACGGATGTTTTTTTCAGATCGCGTTCGTAAAGGTATCCGAGGAAGTCGCGAATAAAGATGTGGTCGATCGAGTCAAAGTCGGTTTTCTGCAGCGACAAGAACGATTCCAAATCGCGAAGATCGGATTCGTAACTCGACAGCGTATGTTCGGATACGGCCCGGTTGCGCAATGCTTCGAGGAAAGCTTCGACGTGACTGTGCACGATCAGTCTCCAATCAATCTCCGTCAATTCTCGGTAGCGAGCCGGTCGATCGCAGCCCGATAGGCGCGCAGGAGCATCAACGTGACCGGCCCCGGCTTACCGGCGCCCACGGGCTTGCCGTCGATGCGGGTGATGGGAACCACTTCACGAGTGCTGCTCGTGAGAAACATTTCTTCCGCATGAGCAATTTCGGCCACCTCGAAGAAACCCTCGACGACTTTCAAGCCGATCTCGCGTGCGAGATCCAAAACGACTCCACGTGTGATGCCCTCGATGATGCCGGCATCATGCCCCGGCGTGAGGAGTGTGCCATCGCGGACCATATAGACGTTGCTTGTGATTCCATCCGACAGCTTCTCATCCGCAGTCCAGTCAGCAGGATCGCCTCATACGCGTGTTTCAACTTGGCATCACGACGAGCGAGCACCTGATGAATGAGGCTACCCGTCTTGATATCGGCAAACCGTGCGCTACGGCGCACGGATGAAATCACCACGTCCACACCCTGCTCATAGATCCGGTCCGGCAAAGCCATCAGCGGCACCACGATGATAATAGCCGTGGGGTCAGTAGAGGTCTCGATATCGGGATTGAGCTCTCCAACCCCCCTTGTGATCATCAGGCGAATGCGGCATTCGCCGTGGAGCAATGTCTGCTGGATTTCTTCACGCGTTGTGGATTCGGACCATGGAAGCCTGAGATCAATTGCGCCGGCGGAATGTTCAAGGCGCGCGAAGTGGCGCGAAAACAGAAACGGCTTGCCCTTGTACGTGCGGAGGGTTTCATACACACTGTCGCCGAACAGAAAACCGTGATCGAGTACCGGAATCTGCGCGTCCTCCGGTCCTGTAATTACGCCGTTAATGTTGATACGGGTCGGCATAATCCCAAGGCCCGCTCGCATATCAACCGCTGCTTGTCGGATTTCGCTGTTCGTCTCGGCACATCGATCGGCGGCAGCAGTCCGAAGTTAATATTCATCGGCGCGAAATGCTTTTGCGGTGTCGACACATACCGGCAGAGCGCTCCAATTGCGGTTTCGGGCGGAAAGATGATCGGCAGATCGCCGCCAAGCGTTCGCACGGCGTTTAAGCCGGCGATAAGACCGGAAGCGATGTTTTCGATGTAGCCTTCTGTGCCCGCAAGTTGACCGGCGAAAAAGATACGCGCGTCCCGGCGTGCTGCCATTGTCGGCAGCAGCGACTGAGGGGCGTTGATGTACGTATTGCGATGAATTTGCCCCAGGCGCAGGAACTCGGCGGCTTCCAGTCCTGGAATCATCCGGAAGATTCGCTTCTGTTCGGCGAATTTCAAATGATTCTGAAACCCGACGATGTTGTAGCTGGACTGCATCAAATC
>QHXA01000068.1:0-1801 GCA_003222755.1 Acidobacteriota bacterium | reverse complement strand
GCGGCCCCGGCGCGCGAGTTCTTCGATCGGAAGACATGATTCGAAATAGTGCGCTTCTTCGAAATTATGAATTGCCACACTCTCCGCAGTAATCAGTGCTTCATAGAACGCACTGTATTGATCGTGGTCCATGGGACAGTTGAGGTAGTCATCGGAAGCTTTTCCATACCGGCTCGCGCGGTAGACCTTGGAAGGATTGATCGTGTCGGCATCCACGATCGGGCTGATGGCGTCATAGAAATAAAGATGCTCGGAGCCGCAGAATTCTCGAATCGATTGCGACAGCGAGTCCGATGTCAAGGGACCGCTTGCGATGACCGCGATCCCTGTGTTCGGAATTTCCGGAACTTCTTCCCGAACGAGTTCGATATTTGGCTCGCTTGAAATGACCTCGGTGACACGCGCTGCGAACTGCTCTCGATCCACGGCCAGTGCGGAGCCGGCGGGTACACGAACGGAGTCCGCAATCTGAATGAGAATCGAGCCGAGCCGCCGCAGTTCCTCCTTCAACAGCCACGAAGCGTTGTAGGGCTGATCGGATTTCAGCGAATTGCTGCAAACGATTTCCGCGAGCCGGTCCGTACGATGGGCTGGTGTCTGCCGCACCGGCCGCATTTCGTAGAGCCGGACTTTTTCGCCCTGCCGGGCAATCTGATAGGCCGCTTCCGATCCCGCCAGTCCTCCGCCGATGACCGTGATTGCTTCGTGCATGGAAAGAGTTTAGACGTCTGACCCCGAATTACCAAATTGACGACAGCCCAAGCCCATTGTTAGTCTGGAAGAGAGTGGGGAGTAGCCTGTTGGGCGTGCCTCAGTAATAGCACCCGCCAATGCCACCGATCGTCAACACAGGATACGCGCTGAACGCGCGCCCTCGGTCGGTCGCGTGAACTGTTCATAGGCGAGACCACTACGAACACGAATGTGCCGTAGGGTCTCGCTTTTCGTTTTTTTGATGGCGATTCCGGCGGCGAACAGGAAATTTCCACATGACAACTAGCATCTGGCTCTACGCCGGTTTCACTGCGTTTGTGCTGGCCATGTTGGCGCTCGATCTCGGCGTCTTTCATCGAAAGGCGCACGTTGTGCGCGGCAAGGAGGCCGGCATCTGGGTGGCGATCTGGATGGGGATGTCCCTCCTGTTTGCCACGGCACTTCTGTTCTGGAGAGGAACGGAAACCGCGCTACTCTTCCTTACCGGTTACCTGATCGAACAGTCGCTCTCCGCCGACAACATCTTCGTCATCGTGATGATCTTTTCCTACTTCAGTATTCCCGAGAAGTATCAGCATCGAGTCTTGTTCTGGGGCATTCTCGGAGCGCTACTGATGCGCGGTGTCTTCATCGGTATGGGGACGTGGCTGATCCAAAAAATTGACTGGATCATGTATGTCTTTGGCGCGTTCCTCATCTTCACTGGTGTGAAAATGGCGCTTCGTCACGATGAGGAGTTTGATGCAGAACAAAATCTCGTGATGCGAACGGCCCGCCGTTTCTTAAGGGTCACGAGTGAATACGATGGGACGAGATTCTTCACTGTTCAGAGTGGCCGTTACGTCGCAACACCGCTTTTGCTCGTATTGCTGCTCGTCGAGTTTACAGATCTCGTGTTTGCGGTTGATTCCATTCCGGCAATCTTTGCCGTAACTACGGATCCGTTCCTCGTCTACACATCGAATGTCTTCGCCATACTCGGCTTGCGGTCGATGTACTTTCTGCTCGCCGGAATCGTGCATCGATTTGTGTATCTAAAGTACGGACTTTCCGTGATCCTCGTCTTCGTCGGGGCAAAGATGATTGC
>QHXA01000701.1:502-3650 GCA_003222755.1 Acidobacteriota bacterium | reverse complement strand
GGAACACCCGTCCATGTCGCTGAAGGCCTGACACAGACTGCGCGGATTGAAGTGATTCGCTGAATATTAGATCGAGTCCACGAGGGATTCGCTCCAGTTCCGAATCGGTAGGCGTAGTCTCAAGAAGTCGTCAACGCGCTCGGGTTTCACCTCAAGACGGACAATAATCATGTGCATTAATGGTGCAGGATAGGGAGAACAATATGGAAAACGCAAATGTTCGATACACGAACCCGCCGGAATTATCGACGCCGACGGGATATACGCACGTTGTAGAGGTTCATCGAGGACGAACAGTTTATATCGCGGGCCAGGTCGCGCTGGATCGGTCGGGGAATTTGGTGGGCTTGGGAGACTTTAGAGCGCAGACACGCCACGTTCTGCAGAACGTCAAAGCCGCTCTGGCGTCTGCCGGAGCGACATTCGCTAATGTCGTGAAGATCACGACATTTGTGACCCGATCCGAATTCTTCGGTACGAATGCGCCTGCCAGCACGCTCGTGCAGGTCGTTCAGCTCGCTCGGCCCGAATTCATGATTGAGGTCGAAGCTATCGCAGTCGTGCCTGAATAATTTTTTTCTCGGTGGGAGCGGACACGCGGACGCTCTTTTTGTTGACTGGTTATCACCGCTCTGGTACGTCTGCTGTCCATGCATCTGACTATTACACGATTCATTTGTGTCCTCTTCGTTGTCGCGGCATTTGTCCTCATTTTGGCCGCCAGTCCTCGACAAAACCAACGCCAGAGTCTGGAGTTTAAAACCGACACTCAAAAGATTCGCGTCGTACCAATGGCGGAAGGCCTGGACAGCCCGTGGAGCATGGTCTTTCTTCCGGGCGGCGACATTCTGGTGACGGAACGCCCGGGCCGCCTGAGGCTGATCAGAAACGGCAAGCTTGAGGACGAGCCGATTGCAGGGCTGCCAGAGATCCAGTTCGGAACCCATGGCGGACTGCTGGATGTGGCGCTTCATCCGAATTTCGAGAGAAACAACTGGATCTATCTCGCCTACTCAAAGGGCGGTGAGCGAGGTGTAACGACCGCGGTCGCGCGCGCACGCTTGGACGGCAAGCGGTTGGTCGATGCGATTGACGTGTTCGTCGCCGACGCATGGACTAAGGGCAGCCTTAACGTCGGTGGACGCGTCGTGTTCGACAGGGCCGGGATGCTTTATGCGTCGATTGGAGACCGCGGCCCGACCACCGAACCGCTTGCGCAGGACTTGAGCAACCATAACGGAAAGATCGTCCGCCTTTACGACGACGGCCGTATCCCCAACGACAATCCGTTCGTCGGCCGGCCCGGCGCGAAGCCGGAGATCTATTCCTATGGACACCGCAATCCGCAGGGAATGACGATAAATCCGGAAACGGCCGAGGTCTGGGCCAGCGAGCATGGGCCGATGGGTGGAGACGAGGTCAACATCATTAAGCGGGGCGCGAACTACGGATGGCCCGTCGTCAGTTACGGACGCAAATACACTGGCGAGATTATTAGCGAAAACCCAACACGAGAAGGCATGGAGTCGCCGCGCTTTTTCTGGGTGCCGTCGATTGGGATCTCGGGGATGCTTTTCTACACCGGCAATCGCTTTCCAGCATGGAAAGGAAACCTCTTCGTGACCGGGATGAGCGGCAGGATGATTCAGCGCGTGAGGCTCGCAGGACGTGGTCAAAACGAACGCGAGTTGATACTGAACGCGATGCGGCAGGAAATCAGGGACATCCGCCAAGGTCCCGACGGCTTGATCTACCTGGTTACGCGTCAGGATGCGGAGCACACTGCAAAGTCCGGCATGGTTCTACGCATCGAACCCGTCGACTAAATTCGATATGAAGAGCTCATGAGAGAATCGCGGTGGAGGAACAATTCGAGTATCGGTTCGAGTGGGATCCCATCAAAGCCGATAGAAATGCCAAAGACCATGGTGTTACTTTCGAGCAGGCTGCGACGGTATTCCTCGATGCGAAATTGTTATCGCAGCTGGATGAAGAACACGGGCAAGAGGAAGAGCGTGGATCAGTCTCGGCTTGGACAAGTCCGCTCGGCTTTTGGTTGCTTCATCGGGACGTTTCTTCAGCAGGAGCGCCCGGCCATGGTATTGGTCCGCTGTTTCAGTGTGTCCCATCCGGTCCAGACGCGCCAGCGCGTTTCAACTGGGCATGCGCGTGATTTTCTAGCGCGTGGAAAGAATTGTTTCGCCGCTGTAAGGGTGGCGTGTGAGTCTGCGACCGCCTCGCTTTGATTCTCGGCAAACGCAGCAGGGGTGTCGGACTAACCCGCGATTTCGGCCGCCGCTGAACCGGATTAGTAACGGAGAGTCGCCCAGTGTTTATCAATCCATAGGTCGCTTGGCCTGTGTTCCTAATTCTTAACCGTAGCTTCTAGCGCCGCTTACCGCATTCTCGCATCAATAGATCCGCCAGCGTGCCCAGGCAGATCGGTCAGGAGGATGATTCCTTTCCGTTGTCGGGGCGCCCACGCAATCCTTTCGAGCGCCTAGAGCCCATCTGAGGGTGTCTGTTTCTTTCAGAAGCCGTTCTCGTTCAGGTGAGCAAATTCTGAATTCTGCGAAGGAGCGGGCCGAACCCTCCCGGCGCGAGTAATCCGGCGAGAAGCAAGCCTGAGATCGCGCCAGCAAGGTGTGCTTCGTGACTGATATGTCCGCCCCCGCGCCGCATTAAATAAGTCGAGAGGACGATATACCCGACGGCGAACAGCGGTGCGGGAATGGGAACGGGGACAAAGAAGAAGTAGACGCTCATTCCCGGCGAGAGAACAATTGCGGCGAAGATGATTCCGGTCACTGAGTCGCTCGCCCCGAGTGCCCGATATCCTGGATCAGCACGATGGAGATAGTAGACGAATAATGTGGAGAAGATGCCTGCGCTTGCATAGATCAGCAGCATGCTCACTGCGTCTAGACCCAGCTCGACGACGGGGCCGAAGGAGTAGAGGGTCAACATGTTGAAAAGCAGGTGACTGCTATCGGCGTGAGCGAAGTGCGAAAGAACCATGCCCTGATAGTTCCGGCCGGCAGAAACCTCGCTCGGCGAGAAGAAAAACATGCTGGCTCCGCCAACGCGGTTCATCCTTGAGAAGGCGATGACCGAGACGAGTATATTCACTGCAATGAGAAGATAGGTC
>QHXA01000701.1:0-447 GCA_003222755.1 Acidobacteriota bacterium | reverse complement strand
TCCGATTGTCCTCGAGGGTCAAGGAAGATTGTCCCAACTGCAATCTTGACGTCGCACAGACGGACTTAAGCGGCCCTGTCTTTACTGAACGTTGAATGGTTGAACGTCCGGCTGTTTACCGTTTGGTCGGCGCAGCAAATCGTCGAAGGAACCCCTGTGATCCAGACTTGCCCGACCTGCGTGTACAACGTAGACTGCTGTTATGAGTACGGGCATCACGTATCAGTACTTGGAGTCACGACCGACATCCCTGTACCGTCAGCTCTTCCTCAAAGGCACTCGGATTCGAGCCGAAATAATCTACTGGGCTCATATCAACGCCGAAGAACCAAGAACTGCCGAGCAAGTTGCTGCAGATTATGATTTACCACTCCCGGCCGTTATTGAGGCCATTGAGTACTGCAAGTCGAATCCGCCAGAAATAGCGGTCGATATTGCGCGCGAAGA
>QHXA01000700.1 GCA_003222755.1 Acidobacteriota bacterium | reverse complement strand
TGCCGCCGCGCCAGCTGAAGACGAGTCGGGATGGCGGATCCCAAACGAGGACTCTTCCGATTTCGCGAGCACGCAGGCCGGATTCCGCGTTGTATTGCTCGAAGAGACGCCCATTCACGCACTGCTCAAAACACAGCAGCCCCGGTTGCTGTCCGGCCATTCGATACGCAGGTCCGTGCTTCCACCAGAGATCGATTTCGCGCGTGAAAACATCGAAAGCCGTCCCCGCGTCGACGTTAACGTGGACAGTCACGGTGGCGTGATCACCGGACAAAGATCGGTTTCCGCTCATTGTCGCCGCTTCGAACCGGCGCGCTCCGCCTGCGCCTTGAATGCGGAAAGTTGCGCGGTCCAGAATTCCTCGACCTCATTCAGCCAATCGCGAACTTGAGCCAATGGTTCCATGCGAACCGAAAGACGCGCACGCGAGCGTCGTGTTCGACACTGTCTTCTTCCACGAGTCCGCTTCGACGGAGCACTCGTAAATGCTGGCTCATCCGCGGCCGGTTCAACGACAACGCTTCGGCCAATTCGCCCGCGCGGCGCGGCTTCTTGCGGAGCAATTCGATGATGCCGCGACGCGCCGGGTCGGCGAGGGCTACCAGTGTTTGATCGAGATCGTGCTGTGACATCATTGGCGTGGATCACGCAGGCGTTGCATGAAAGACCACGCATGCCCTTCCGGGTCTTCGGCTCCATAGATACGATTCGATCCGTTATCGTCGCCATAGTCGTTGGTTGTGGGTTCCATCAGTATTCGCGCCCCCGCTTCCCGCGCACGCGCGCAATGCGCATCGACATCATCGACAAAAATGCAGAGATGCTGAGTATTCACGTTCCCCGCGGACTTCGGACTGCGCTTAAACGGTTGCGACGCGTGCGGATTTTGCCGGCTGACATCCGCAACCATGATCACGCCTTCGCCGAATGTCAGCTCACTGTGCGCGACACGTCCGCTGTCATCTTCAATCTTCAAACGCACTTCGAAACCGAACGCACGGCACAGCCAATCGATCGCAGCCGCTCCATCGTCATAGAACAGGGCACTGGAAATACGTGGCCATCCGGGTGGTGTGGGTTTCATGGAAAACCTCGCTTTCGTGTGGTTTAGCAAATCGGAAATAGTTAAATAAATACTTAACTATTTGTCAATAGGATTTGGAGGCTAGGCCAGGATGTCTCGGAATCTGCGGATTGCGTCGATATGCTCTTGCGGAGTCTTGAAGCCGGCTCGCATCGTATCCACTGCGACGTGTGTGCCGCCCAGGCCGCGCCATTCATCGACGCGCCTTCGCCATTCCTCCAGACTCGAATTCGCAATGGAAATCCAGGTATCAAGGCCAAACGTCTTGCGGTCGCGGCCGGCTTCGATCAGGAATCGATTCAACTGTTCAACAAACGGTTTGGCACCCGTTGCTGACGTTCTGCCCGAAGCGATCCAGCCGTCAGCTAATTTGGCGACGCGCCGGAGTGCCGGTTCGACCGCTCCGCCGAACCAGATCGGAATGGGACGCTGAACCGGCATGGGATTCAGGCCCGCATGGTCGATCACATGATGATCTGTGCGATGCGTGACGAGCGGCGCACTCCAAAGCTTCCGGAGCACTTCGACCTGCTCCTCCATGCGGTGCCCGCGCGTTTCGAACTTCATGCCGAGCGCCTCGTATTCCACATGATTCCATCCGAGTCCAACACCGAGCCGGAGGCGTCCGCCGCTCAAGACATCGACCTCCGCGGCTTGTTTCGCAACAAGGACGGTCTGGCGCTGAGGCAAGATCAGGATACCGGTTGTCAATTGAATCCGCTTTGTCACAGCTGCAAGAAAACCGAACAGCACCATCGGCTCGTGAAATGGATCCTGGTGCGTGTAAGGTCCGGTGAGTCTTCTGGCGCGGTTCGGATCCGCACCAAGCACGTGATCGTAGACGAGGAAGTAATCGTATCCGAGCGCTTCCGCTGTTTGAGCATAGTCTCGGATTTTTTCGGGATCGTTTCCGAATTCGATCTGTGGAAAAACAACGCCGTAATGCATAACGTCAACTTGTAACTATTCAGCTACGAGATCTGACCAATGTTCAATTCTCAATTCCCAATGTTCATCCGATGGGACGCAGACTTCGGATTTTGTGCCGGCTTCTGTCTCCTCGGATGAGAATTGAGCATTGAGAATTGAGCATTGGTCAGATTTATCAAAACGTGCTGAATAGTTACGTCAACTTTACCCCAAAATCGGGTGTGGTAGCATACACGGCCATTAATTGAAGCTGCGCGCTATCGCGCTTGCGCTGCGCTTCGAGAAAACGAGGACATGGCCAGTGAAACTTCCGGCGTCCATAACTTGAACGGCGCAGTGGACCGCTCACGAGAAGTGCATCGGGTCGCCGTTGCGAGTGCGATCGGCACCACCATCGAGTGGTACGACTTCTTCATCTACGGCACTGCGGCAGCCCTCGTTTTTGCGCCTCAATTTTTTCCGCAGGTATCCGCACTTGCCGGCACACTGGCTTCCTTCGCAACATTCGCCGTGGGGTTCATTGCTCGACCTCTCGGTGGAATCGTGATGGGACACTTCGGAGATCGAATCGGACGAAAGTCCGCGCTCGTGTGGTGTCTCTTATTGATGGGATTGTCGACTTTTGCGATCGGCCTTCTTCCTACGTACGCTCGCATCGGCGTTTGGGCCTCCGTATTGCTCGTGGTGCTGCGGTTTGTGCAGGGATTTGCGCTCGGTGGAGAATGGGGCGGCGCGGTGTTGATGTCGGTCGAGCACGCGCCTCCGGGCCGCCGCGGTTTCTTCGGAAGTTTTGTGGCGGTCGGTCTCCCGGTTGGAATCATTCTGTCGAATCTCGTGTTTCTGATTGCATCTAGCGTCGTCACGCCGGAAGACTTTGCGAGTTGGGCCTGGAGGATTCCGTTTTTGATGAGTGGAGTGCTCGTGGCTGTCGGGCTCTATGTTCGTCTTGGTGTCGCTGAAAGTCCGATCTTTGCTGAAGCGCTGAGGGCGCGCGCAGAGCGGCGGTTACCAGTGCTGGATGTGCTGCGCAGCCACGCACGCACTGTCCTGCTGGCAGCCGGCAGTTATCTTTCGATCAGTGCGACCG
>QHXA01000693.1 GCA_003222755.1 Acidobacteriota bacterium | reverse complement strand
GGTTTCGGTAAAGAATGAGACTCCTCGCGGCGAGTTTCTGCGAGAACGTTTACGCGGAGCGCTCACTGAGGAACTTCCGGGATCGCAGGTCTCTTTTGAAGAGGCCGACATCGTCAGCCAGGTCCTGAGCTTTGGCGCCCCAACTCCGATCGAAGTCGCTGTAACAGGTACAAACCTGCAGGATGACTATCAGTATGCGGAAAAGCTCCAGCAGCAAATGGCACAGCTGCCGTTTTTGCGCGACCTGCAGATGGCGCAGGAGCGCAACTATCCAACCGTCGATATCAATATCGACCGGGATCGCGCCGGCCAGTTCGGCTTAACGATGGCGGATGTTGTTCGATCGGTTGTGCCGGCGACATCTTCTTCCCGGTATACCGAAGCCAACTATTGGCGCGATCCGGTTTCCGGCAACGGGTTTCAAATCCAGGTGCAATTGCCCCAGAACCGGGTTCAAAGCGTAGACGACCTCAATGTAGTGCCCGTGATGAAAAATGGATCGTCACCAACCTATTTGGACAATGTGGCGGCAGTGAAGCTTGGAACCATGCCCGGCATCGTTGAGCGCAATAACGGACAACGTGTCGTCAGTCTCACGGCTAATCTCCACGGAATAACGCTAAGTGACGCGAAGATGAAACTGGATGACGCTTTGGCGAAGGCCGGCGCTCCGCCGCGCGGTGTCAGTGTGAAATATCGCGGCCAGATTCCGCCGCTGCAGGAGACGATTTCCGGTCTGCGCGTTGGTCTGCTGCTCGCTGTTGTCGTGATCTTCCTCCTCCTTGCAGCGAACTTTCAGTCTGTTCGACTGGCATTGTCCATCATCCTGACGATTCCCGCCGTACTCTGCGGAGTCATCCTGATGCTTCGCGTTACCGGCACGACTTTGAATATCGAGTCATTCATGGGCGCCATCATGGCCGTCGGCATCGCTGTCGCCAATTCGATTCTGATGGTCAGTTTTGTCGAGCGATTTCGCCGCGAGGGGCGACCGGTTTTCGAAGCGACTCAAGACGGAGCGACGAGTCGTTTGAGAGCGATCTTGATGACGGCCGCGGCGATGATCTTCGGCATGATACCGATGGCTATCGGTTTCGCTGAGGGCGGATCACTGACGGCGCCCCTTGGCCGTGCCGTTATCGGCGGGTTGATCCTGTCCACGTTTGCGACACTCACGATCTTGCCCTCGATATATGCCATTCTCCAAGGCAGGGCTTCGGTGACCTCGCCTTCTCTGAACCCTTGAGCACGATCATCGCAGTCTCGCTGGCACAACTCGCCTTGGGGCAGGCTCCCGAGATGGCGGCAGTGGTATCCAAGCCGGTATCCCGCACCATTACCCTGCCTGCCGAAATTCAGCCATTCTTGAATGTCGGTCTCCGACCTCGCGTGGCCGGCTATGTCGACAAAGTGCTTGTGGACCGAGGGAGTGTCGTTAAAGAAGGTCAACTATTGGTGGAGTTGAGCGCACCGGAAATGAAAGCGCAAATCGCCGAAGCCGAGTCGAAGGTTCAGGTCGCGGAAGGAGAACGGGCGCAGGCAGAAGCCAAACTCGTGTCGTTGCAGTCCACTTTAGCATCGCTGGCGGCCACACTTGCGGCGGCGCAAGCAACATATGACCGGCTCAAGGTTGCTTCACAGACGCCGGGTGCGATCTCGGGGAACGAGTTGGATATTGCGCTCCGGTCGGTCGAAGCGCAGCGGGCGAGTATAGAAGCCCAAAAAGGCAGCATCCAGGCGCAGCGGGCGAGCATCGAAGCGAGCCGTAATGGAAAAGCGGCAGCCGAAGCCGCGCTTCGTGCATTCAAGGAAATGGAAGGTTATCTTCGAGTAACGGCCCCTTTCGGTGGCGTTGTAACGGAGAGAATCGTCCATCCCGGCGCTCTCGTTGGCCCTGGATCCGACGCGCCACTTCTTGTCCTCCAGCAGATCTCCCGTCTGCGGGTCACCGTCGCTGTGCCGGAAGAAAGTGTTGGAGGGACTGCAAAGGGAGCAAATGTGCCGTTTCAAGTGCCGGCATACCCCGAACGCAATTATTCCGGAACGGTCGCTCGTCGCGCGCAGTCGATCGACTCGAAGACGCGGACAATGGCAGTCGAACTCGACGTGAGGAATTCCGATCAATCTCTGGTGCCGGGTATGTATGCAACAGTGAAATGGCCAGTCCGCCGCGCGCAACCAGCACTTTATGTGCCGAAGACAAGCGTGGTAACGACTACAGAGCGAACATTTGTCATTCGAGAAAAGAATGGCAAGGCCGAGTGGGTCAATGTAAGCAAGGGCGCCGCCGATGGTGACCTCGTGGAGGTGATCGGCCCACTACAAGCGGGCGATAAAGTGGTGAAACGCGCCAATGACGAATTGAGAGAAGGCACGACTCTTCTGAGCCAGTCTAAATAGAAAGGCGGGTCTAGCCCGTGTGTCCACAGAAAGAAGGAGGATACGATGAAGTCAAGAATGCTATCCGTTTTCCTTTCGTCTGTTTTGGTGTTGTCTGTTTTGACGATCGTAGAAGTCCGCGCTCAGCAAGGTTCATCAAAAAGTGCGCCAGCGCCGTCGAACTGGAAAGCCGTTGACGATGCCCTCGGGCGCATGGGTCAGGATCAACCTGACGGCACTCACAAGTTTTCGATGCCCCGATCCGATCTGAAAGTAACGCTGGACGGTGTCGAGCTCAAACCTGGATTCGCGCTCGGGTCATGGGCTGCCTTCCAAAAAATGGGTAATCAAACGGAAGTGATGGGAGATCTCGTTTTGACTGAGGCCGAAATTGCTCCGGTCATGCAAAAGCTGTCCGACTCCGGAATCGAAATCACGGGATTACACAACCACCTGATCCGTACCACGCCGCCTGTGATGTACATGCACATCGGCGGCCACGGTGACGCTTCACATTTGGCGACTGCCATACACGATGCGCTATCGTTGACAAAGACACCTGCGTCGTCTCCAGCAGGAAATCCCAACGCCGACCTCGGATTCGATACCAAACAGATCGATAACGCTGTTGGGCATGCAGGCAAAAACAACAACGGCGTCTATCAGTTTTCCGTTCCGAGGTCCGAGAAAATCACCGAAAACGGAATGCCTGTGCCCAACTCGATGGGTATAGCAACAGCACTCAATTTTCAACCCACTGGAACGGGCAAAGCGGCGATTACCGGAGACTTTGTTCTTACAGCAAAGGAAGTGAACCCGGTTATCAAAGCACTTCGGCAAAACGGAATTGCGGTCACGGCGCTTCATAGTCACATGTTGGAAGAGCAGCCACGGCTTTTCTTCATGCACTTCTGGGCAAATGATGATGCAACGAAACTTGCCCAGGGACTTCGTGCGGCGCTAGACCAGACCAATTCGGCCAAAGAGAAATAAAGGGATCATAAATTTAGGAGAGATAAATGATGAAATTGATACCGCAAGACGTGCCGTGTGGTTCATGAACGGCAGACGGATTCGGATCAAATTGCGGTCATCTAGGACCGTACGTGAAGTCATCAAATAACGTCACGCTGTCGGCCTTGGTCCAGACACCGACTTTCCCAGCGTCCTTGAAGGTATCGTCATCCCATTCAATGGCCTTCTTGCCATCGAACGTCACAATAAAGTGATTGCTTTGAAAATCCACGCGCAATGTGTGCCATTGATTGCTCGCCACCTTCATGCTGGTCCGCTTCTTCTCGGTGCGGCGGCCTTGGATGGTGTAGTAAATCGTGACGTTGTCTTCCAGCGCATTAGCGCGAGCGATGTAGTAATTGTTCGAGTCCTTGGCTCGCCAGATGAGTCCTCCCGCCTGGTCTTCCTTGCCTGAGATTGGCTTGAACTTCACTTCCACGAAACCGTCTTTGAGGTTCGTGTCGTCTTTGATGCATACCGGATACGTGGCTTGACCAGACTGCTTCAGGACGTTGGGTTTACTTGGGGCGCTGTCATCTCTCT
>QHXA01000692.1 GCA_003222755.1 Acidobacteriota bacterium | reverse complement strand
GCAAGATCTACATTCTTCAGCCGCTTGATAAGCGTGGCGAGATGGATCAGGGCATCGTGCGCCTTGCATATTACAGCCTCGTCCGCGTGGGGAAAGGATTCCTGCTCGGCATCCTCATGGGCACTCCGCTTGGATTCGTGCTTGGTGTTTCGAAAACGTTCAACAAAATGTTTGATCCCGTCATTCAAGTCCTGCGCCCCATCTCCCCGCTCGCCTGGCTGCCGCTCGGCTTGATCGTATTTCAAAAGTCCGAGCCTGCCGCGTTGTTCACTATCGCGCTGTGCTCGATGTGGCCGACGGTCATCAACACAATGTCCGGAGTGAAATCGATTCCGCAGGAGTACTGGAACGTTGCGAAGGTCTTGCGCCTGTCCAGGCTTCAGACATTTTCGAAGATTCTTGTGCCGGCCACGCTGCCCTATATGTTCACAGGCTATCGGTTGAGCTTAGGCATCGCCTGGCTCGTGATCGTTGCCAGCGAGATGTTGACGGGAACGCCGGGCGTTGGCGGATTTCTGTGGCAGGAGTACAACAGCCTCATCTACGCGCATATCGTGCTCTGCATCCTGACGATCGGTGTTGTCGGGTTCCTGTTGGATCGAATGATGGGCTATGTCGAGTTCAAGCTGAGAACGATGTAGGGCGCCGGCTTTAGGCCGCGTCTCAAGTTTGTCCATTTTGCGCATGCCGGAGGCGTGTCAGGAAATTAGCCGGGGTTTAAGCGAGCGGGAGCGAGCGCAACCCCGGGTTGTCTGAAACCAAAAACAGCCGCACCCTGAAAGGGCCCTGAAAGGGTGCGAGGAGTCCTCGACACCCCTTCAGGGTGCGGATTCCTGAGTTGTCGACGTATTCCAGGGGTGCGCAAAAAACGCGTACCCCTGGCTAATTTCCGTGCACAGCTCCGCGGTGCGCTTGTACGCCTCCGGGATGCGCAAAATGGAGAAACCTCCTGCGCCGGCTTTACTCCGCGGTTACCAGAAAGGAGCCATTTGGCATTTATAGAAATCCGGAACGTGTCGAAGTCTTTCGGATCGCGCAAGATCCTAAACAATATCAATCTCGACGTGGAGCGGGGTGAGTTCGTTTGTGTCGTCGGTTTTACTGGTTCTGGAAAGTCGACTCTGCTGAATATTGCAGCGGGTTTGTTGCCGCCCGATTCCGGAAGTATCACGATCGACGATAATGACACGGGGTCCGTTCACCGGCACGCCTCCGTGGTCTTCCAAAGTTATTCGCTGCTGCCCTGGTTCTCTTCACTCGAAAACGTGCGCCTCGCTGTTCAAGCGGCTTTTCCGGCGTGGACACGCGACGAGCAAACACGCCAGGCCAGCCGATACCTGGAGATGGTTGGTCTCCAGGCGGCGCTGCACCGCCGGCCAAGCCAACTCTCGGGCGGAATGCGTCAGCGGGTTGCGATCGCTCGCGCGTTCGCTTCTGAGCCGGCGATTCTTTTTCTGGATGAACCTTTCAGTGCGCTGGATGCTCTCACGCGCAGCACGCTCCAGCAGGAACTCACGAAATTGTGCTCGCGAGCGGAGAAACCCGTGACCACAATCATGATCACCAACAATCTCGACGAGGCGCTGTTGTTGTCCGATCAGATCGTGCCGATGACTCGCGGGCCTGCTGCGAAGTTGAGTACGCCGATTCGCGTCCCTTTGTCGAAGCCGAGAACTGAGGCGCAACTCCTCTACGACGCCGATGCAGTGCGCATCCGTGCCGGCGTGGTCGAGTTTTTAGCCGCATTTGCACACGGGAGAAATCATGACGATAGCCGTTCCGCTCGAGCTAACCGGACTGACGAAAGTGTTCACCACGCCGTCGGGACCGTATGTCGCGGTCCGGGATGTGAATGCGCGAATTAAAGAAAGTGAGTTCGTGTGCATCCTCGGGCATTCCGGCTGCGGCAAGTCCACGGTTCTGTCGATCATCGCGGGGCTGCAGAAAGCGACATTGGGCGGGGTCGTTCTCAACGGCACCGAGGTGGACGAGCCGGGGATGGATCGCGGTGTCGTGTTCCAATTGCCCTGTTTGTTGCCGTGGTTGACCGCGGGCGAAAACGTCGAGTTGGCCGTGCGCCGGGCATTTCCGAAATACGGCCGGCAACAGCGCCGGCAGCAGGCCGAAAAGTATCTGGCGTTGCTCGGCGTTCCGGAATGCTATAACCAGCTGCCGGCGGAACTTTCTCTCGGTATACAACAATGCGTTTCGCTGGCGCGGGCTCTTTCTTTAGAGCCGGAATTTTTGTTGTTGGACGAGCCGTTCTCTATGCTGGATTCCTTGACGAGACTGGACCTGCAGGACACGCTATTGGAAGTTTGGGAAAAGCTGCGGCGCATCGTGGTCATGGTCACGCACGACGTCGACGAGGCGCTTTATCTTGCGGATCGCCTGCTTCTCATGACTGACGGACCGGAAGCTCGCATCGGCGAAATCCTGCCGGTACCTTTCGCACGCCCGCGGCGGCGTACCGAAGTTCTCGAGCACCCGGAATATTACGCGTGCCGTTCGCGGATCATCGAATTTTTGGGAAACTGTGGCGGCGGTCTATGAAGCTGTGAATAAATCGCAATCAAGCGCGATTCCCCTCCTTGCGGTGATGCAAGGAGGGGAATTGAGGGGAATTACCCTCGACTGCAACCTTTCACAGTTTCCCTGAAAGGGTGTCGAGGACCCCTCGCACCCTTTCCAGGGTGCGGCTGTTTTTGGTTTCAGATAACCGGGGGTTGCGCTCGCTTCCGCTCGCTTAACCCCCGGCTAATTTCCTGACACGCCTCCGGCGTTCGCAAAATGGAGAAACTGCGGTCACAGACCGCCCCTACAGTTCCGTAGACACAATCCGATCAAGCTCCAAACAACGGCGCAGCCTATGAATGAACAAAAGAGCGCCGCAATCGCGACCTGAGGTGAGGCGCCACGGGTCTCCATTACATCTAAAGTCACGGTGAACAACCAGAGCTGTGCGAGCAAGATCATCAGGACGAGTGCCATCACCATATGTAGCACGACGCGCATGCGCTGACGCAATCTAACTTTCGGACTCATGTTTCACCCATACGCGGCCATCGCGTAGCGACACGGTTAGCGCCTCCAGCGATCGTTTCGGCGGACCGGCTATGACCCGCCCATCATCAGCACTGAAAAACCCTTT
>QHXA01000691.1 GCA_003222755.1 Acidobacteriota bacterium | reverse complement strand
CCCAAACTGCCGGGAACGCCGGAAAGATCCCCCACTCACGTCGATACGCAGCGCGAGGCGGACCGCGTCACGCTCAACCGTTTCTCCCCGCCCGGCGTGTTGATTGACGCCCACTTGCAAATCCTGCAGTTCCGGGGAGAGACCAGTCCGTTTTTGAAACCGCCCAGCGGCAAGGCCAGCCTCGACGTGCTGAAGATGGCGCGGGAAGGATTGATGTTGCCGTTGCGCGCCGCCATCAAGAAGGCCAAGGACGAAAACAAAACCGTTCGCAGGCAGGGTGCGCGCGTCGCTCAGAACGGCGGAACGCGTGAGGTGAACTTTGAAGTCGTCCCGCTCACGCGCCTCAATGAGCGGCTGCGAATGCAAGCCCGCGCGGAGCGTGAGCGCGATAGCGCGAAACCTCAAACACAGGGCGCAGCCATCAAGAACAAGGAGCGATGCTACTTGATTTTCTTTCACGCAGCCAAGGAACACGGCCTTCAGGCGGCTTCCGCGTCCGAAGTTGAACAGCGGCAGGTGAAACGGCCTACAGGCCGCGCTCCCGGCCAATCCCGCCGAATTGCGGAATTGGAGCGGGAAGTGTCCGAGACGCGCGACTATCTCCAATCCGTCCGGGAGCAATACGACGCAACCAACGAAGAACTCCAGGCGTCGAACGAAGAGGCCACTTCCGCCAACGAGGAATTGCAGAGCATCAATGAGGAGTTGGAAACCTCCAAGGAAGAACTGGAGTCCGCCAATGAAGAATTGACCACTGTCAACGACGAGATGGCCAATCGCAACGCAGAAATGAAACGCCTCAACAGCGATTTGAACAATCTTCACGGCAGCATCGGGATGCCGATCCTCCTGCTCACGCGCGACTTGGCCATCCGCCGCTTCACCCCACCGGCTGAAAAATTGTTCGCGCTGAGGGCCACGGACGTGGGCCGTCCGTTGAGCCACGTCAGACACAGTCTCGATCTGACCGACCTCGAACAATTGCTCCATGAAGTCATCGATACCGTCAGCGCCCGCGAGCGCGAGGTGCGAGACAATAAAGGCCGTTGGTATTCCCTGCGCGCCCACCCTTACTTGACGCTGGATAACAAAATCGACGGCGTGATGCTGGTGCTGGCGGACATCGACACGCTGAAGCGGAGCGAGAAGAAAATCGCGGTAGCGCGCGATTACGCCGAAGGCATTCTCCGGACGACAAGATATCCGCTTGTTGTCCTGGCGTCAGACCTCCGGATCAACACTGCCAACGCGGCGTTCTACAAGACCTTCAAAGTCTCGCCCGGTGAGACGGAGGGCCGATTGATTTATGAAGTCGGCAACAGCCAGTGGAACATCCCCAAGTTGCGGCAATTCCTGGAAGAAATTGTGCCCCGGAACAGTTTCTTCGATGACTTCGAGGTCACGCATGACTTTGAAAGGATTGGACGGCGGACGATGCTACTCAATGCGCGGCGGCTGCGTACTGAGGAGGAGGACGCGCCCGAGAGAATTCTTCTGGCGATTGATGACATCACTGCAGGCAAACAGTTGGAAGCCGTGCGCCGGTCCGAAATTCGATATCGGCATCTGTTCGAAGCGGCCAAAAACATGACGCTCCTCGTTGAATCCGCGGATGACGCGATCATCAGCACGGCAATAGACGGTATCGTCACGAGTTGGAATCGAGGCGCTGAGCGGATTTTCGGATATACCGGAAAGGAGATCATTGGCCGGCCTATAGTGATACTGGTTCCTCCGGATCATCTTGATGAGGCGTCCAGAATCCTCGAACGAATTCGGGATGGAGAACATATCGAGCACTATGAAACCCAGCGCGTAAAAAAAGACCGCACTCTTGTCAACGTCTCGCTGAGTGTCTCGCCCATTCGAGACGAGCACGGCAATATCATCGGGGCATCCAGGATTCTCCGCGACATCACCGAGCGCAGACAAGCGGAAGAGGAACGCAAACAGCTACTGGCGCGTGAGCAGGCCGCACGTCAAGAAGCTGAAGCGGCCAACCGCGCCAAAGACGAATTTCTCACGACGGTCTCACATGAACTCCGCACGCCGCTCAACGCCATACTTGGCTGGTCCACGCTGTTACGTACCGAGAAGCTTGAGGATGCCATAGCCGTTCGCGCCCTGGAAATTATCGAACGTAACGCAAAGGCGCAAGCGCAGCTCATCGAAGACATCTTGGACGTCTCCCGCGTCATCACCGGCAAGCTAGGTCTTGATGTGCGTCCCGTCGATCTAGCACCGGTGATCGACGCTGCAATTGATACAGTCCGCCCTGCTTCTGAAGCCAAGACCATTCAGATCCAGACGCATTGTGGCGCCGGCGTTGGCGTGGTTTCGGGCGACCCGGACCGCTTACAGCAAGTCGTATGGAACCTGCTGTCTAATGCTGTCAAGTTCACTCCCAATGGAGGACGCGTCGACGTACGGCTGGAGCGTCTGGACTCCGACGTCCAGATCACGGTGAGCGACACAGGCAATGGTATCCGCGCGGACTTTCTGCCTCTAATCTTTGACCGTTTTCGACAAGCCGATAGCACCAGCACCAGAAAATATGGTGGACTCGGTTTGGGGCTGGCAATTGTGCGTCAGATTGTCGAGTTGCACGGCGGCACAGTCCATGCTGAAAGTCGCGGAGAAGGACA
>QHXA01000690.1:2395-2866 GCA_003222755.1 Acidobacteriota bacterium | reverse complement strand
CTGATCTTTGATAGAGGTCGACGGCGCCATGGCGAGATGAACCGAAGGCGATGCGATTTCCATCGGGAAACCATCGGGGCGTCACGTCGATCGCTGGATCCGATGTGAAGCGCGTCAGAACGCCGCGATCTGTTTCGAGAAGCCAGATGTCTGTATTTCCATCCAATGTTCGCTGGAGCGCCACACGATGGCCGTCAGGCGAAAGGGAGGGATTTAAAGCGGCGCCAATGGGATCACCTACATTGCCAAGCTCCCTGCCGGATCGATCAAACCAAATGAATTGCCGCAGGCCTGCGGCGGACCCCCTTCGATATGCGATCGGACCCGCAGCGGAAGCTGACAGCGCTAAGCCTCCGCCGAAGTCAACCGCTATTTGTTCGGCCACAGTGAATGGACTGCCCCTTAACTCCATGCGGATCGGGTCGAAGCTTTTGGCAAATAATGCACCCTGGCGAGAGAAAAGCAAGTGAC
>QHXA01000690.1:0-2339 GCA_003222755.1 Acidobacteriota bacterium | reverse complement strand
CGCGCCGGTTGAACTGACAAAAACCCCACGTATCTCCGGATCTCCGCCTTGCGCGTAATATAAAAGGTGAGCGCCGTCGGGAAGGATCTGCGGAAAATTGTGACTGGTTTGTTGTGGAAGCAATTGCGTCACCGGCACTGCTTCGCCGCCCGCAGCGGAGATCCGGAACACGGGACCACTATTGCTTGGAACAAAGAATATGGTGTCATTGGGCGCCCATGTACCTCCACGGGCTATGGGGGCGCGCGCCAATACCTGCGGTGGTGCGCCAAAAACGCCGATCCGTTTCAGATTACCATCAGCGAAAAAACCAATTGATCGGTTATCGGGTGACCAAAACGGTAGCGTTGCGTTTTCGGTTCCCGCTAAGGCTCGAGGCGAATTGGAATCCAGCGAACGCAGCCACAACATCGATCGGCCGTTCAGCGTGCCGGAAAAAACAACGTTTTGTCCATCAGGCGACATCGCGAACGATGTCGGACTGGAAGTCGGCGGCGCATTGATGTCGACCTGAACCTCACGAGGTGACGGTACGGAGTGAAAATCCTTAATTACCGCAACGACCGCAAAGGCCGTGATGAGAATCGAAATTGATATCCACGCCAGCCGCCCTCTGAACCTTGGAGTGTGCGCCACACCGCCCGATTCCAGTCGGGGTTCCTCTTGCGCGTCCTCGAGCTCTATCCGCGCGTCACCGACCGACTGCAGTCGGTGCCTGTAGTCTTTCCGCAAACAGCGGCGCAACAGCCGCCGGATAGCTTCCGGTGTATCTGGAGGCAGCCGATTCCACTCCGGTTCAGCCCTGAAAACTGCACCGAAAATCTCGCCAACAGTTTCGCCCTCAAATACAGGATGTCCGGTGAGCATTTCATATAACACGCATCCAAACGCCCACACGTCCGCAGTGCGATCAGTTGCTTTGCCTTTCGCCTGCTCCGGCGACATATAAGACGCGGTTCCCAGAACCATGCCCGCGACTGGAGCACTCATCAATGTCGGTGAATTCGAGAGGCTCGCCGGCTGCTGATCCTGGAGTGACTTGGCCAGGCCAAAGTCAAGAACCTTGACCTTCTCCAACGGGGTCAGTTTGATATTGGCAGGCTTGAGGTCGCGATGAATGATCCCGCGCTCGTGAGCCGCTTCCAGCGCTTCCGCAATCTGCCTGGCCACGCTCAGCGCTTCATCGACCGGCATCGCGCCGCGCTTCAACCGTTCCTGAAGCGTTTCACCGTCCACATACTCCATGACAATGCAACGCGTGTTGTCCGATTCTTCGAGCCCGTAGATCTGAGCGATGTTCGGGTGGTTCAGTGAAGCGAGTACTTGCGCCTCCCGCCGGAAACGTGAGAGGCGATCTGGGTCATTTGCGAAGTGATCCGGTAGCAGCTTCAGCGCGACATCCCGTTGGAGTTTCGTGTCATGAGCCCGGAAAACGACACCCATGCCACCTTCACCTAACGGCGAACCAACTTCATAGGAACCGATGCGCGCGCCCGGTGTGAGAGCCATTACGGGCGATTATATATATTCAAAGCACATTCACTCGCGAAGTGCCGATACGCCTGCGGCGGGGTCCAGTCCGTTGATCGGATACCCCTTCGAGCCTCATTTCGCGCTCCTGTTTGTCGCGGATGATTGTGAGCGTGACTGTCGATCCGGCCGAGCGTATCTGGCGCATGAATTCCTGTGGTGTAGAGACGCGTTTCCCGTCCACCGCCGTAATCACATCGCCTGCTTTCAGTCCCGGTCCTGACCCCGAAAAACTCACGAAGCTGTGGCGTGAGCGAATCGACGCGGACACCATATTGAGAAGCTGAGATCGTGGCTCGAATGTCCGGCATCTCGCGCATGATTCGGTCCCGTAGATCCGAGAGGTCGATGTCGACCGATGTTCTCGGCGCACGTTCACCTGAATCACTCAATTCCTTCCAGGCATTCTACACTTTGCGTTGAAGCATGTATTCTGATACAAACACTTGCAAAATTCCCCAACTTGGAGGACCGATGATGAAGCGCGTTCTGCTGAGTTTCGTTATTGCCAACCTGATCACGATATCCGCTGGCTACGTCTATGGCCACCACTCCTTCGCCGCTACGTACGCTGAGGACAAGCATGCAACGGTCGAAGGAAAGCTGGTTCAGTTTACGTTCAGGAATCCGCACTCCTTTATTCAAATCGACTCCAAACAGGAAGACGGCAAGATAGTCCGATGGACCGTCGAATGGGGGGGAGCCGGAGTGCTGGGAAATCAGGGATTGACGAGAGACACGCTTCGGCCCGGCGATTTTCTGGTCATTACAGGCGCCCCGGGGCGAAACGAGGAAGATCACCGAATGAG